>SVGK01000200.1 GCA_015056395.1 Clostridiales bacterium | reverse complement strand
TCTGCATCGGCAGGAACATGCCGAAGTCGATCTGGCCGCGCAGCTTGCGGAACGCCGCGACCACACCGGGCCGGCCGATCAGGAAGCTGATGCGGGCGCCGGTCAGATTGAAGCTCTTCGACAGGCTGAAGAACTCCACGCCCACGTCGGCTGCGCCCTCGTAGTTCAGGAAGCTGCCGCCGTAGTTCCCGTCGAATATGATGTCGGAATAGGCGTTGTCGTGTATGATGAGTATATCGTACTTCTTTGCGAACGCTATGATCTCGCGGTAGAGCTCGGGATCCCCGACGCTGCCCGTCGGATTGGACGGCAGCGACACGATCATGAGCTTCGCGCGCCGCGCGACGTCCTCGGGGATCGACTTGACGTCCGGCAGGAAGCCGTTCTCCTTTGTCAGCGGATAGTACCACGGCTCCGCGCCCGCCATCTTCATGCCCGCCATGAACACGGGATAGCAGGGCGTGGGCAGGAGCACGGTGTCTCCCTCGTCGCACAGCACGAGGCCTATGTGGCCTATCCCCTCCTGCGAGCCATAGCAGCTGGCGACCATGTCGTCCGTGATCGACACGCCGAAGCGCCTCTTGTAATAGTCGCACACGGCGTGCGTGAGCTCGGGCGTGTCCCTCAGCGCGTACTTCCAGTTCTCCGGCTCCGCGGCCGCCTCGACCATCGCGCGGCGCAGGTGGTCGGCGGTCTCGAAGTCCGGCGTGCCTATGCTCAGATTGTACAGCGTGCGCCCCTGGGCCTCGAGCGCTATGCGGCGCTCGTTCAGCGCGGCGAACACCTCGTCGCCAAAGCGCTCCAAACGGGATGAGAATTGCATCGTCGAATACTTCCTTACATAAGTTCGTTCCATTAATATGATAGCCGCGACGCGCCCACCTGTCAACCGCGACCGTGAAAAGTTCCGCGCCGTTCAGCGTGCCGGATCGTCAAATGTGACTATAATTCAATTCTATTTCTAATTAATTTCCCATTCCATTGACTTTCATGTCCGTGCGGGATAAACTATGCTTATACCAATGTGTTTTGGAGGTCTTCCCATGCAAAAGGGCTACAAGCGCGAGGCCAAAGGTATGGCCGTGCTGCGCTGCTTCATCGGTGTGTTCCTGTTGGTGATCGTCGTGCTGCTCGCATGGTTTTTGCTGCGCATGGACTATACCGACCGCCTGAACGACGAGTCGCTCGAGACCATGCGCGACTATGTCGTGGCCACGCCCACGCCCGTCGCCACGCGCGCCATCGCGCTGGCCGACCCGACTGAGACGCCCGAACCCGTTCCCACCGAGGAGCTTGAATGGAGCCCTGAGCTGCCCACCGATACGCCGGCTGTTACCATAGCGCCCACGGACACGCCGGAGCCCACGCCCATCATGACGCCCACCCCCACGCCCGCGCCCACGCCCGAACCCACGAAGGTGCCGACCGAGGCGCTGGCTTCCGTCACGAAGAACAAGCCCAAGCTGGGCGAGGTCTCCACGCACGATGTGCGCGTGGGCATCACGAACTACACGCCCAGCGCAGCGGACAACAACGCCATCGTGCTGATGGAGGGCTACGGCTTCATCAACGACGTGAACTTCGACGGCACCACGGGCGTCGTGTACCTGATATTCCACCGCGATTCGAACGACGATTACTACGTGGTCGAGACCACGCGCGTGGGCGGCATCTCCGGCGTGACACAGCCGAACGTACAGGCGAAGAACGTGACCGCAAGCGACTGGAGCGCGCTGATCGACGTGAGCAGCTTCGAAGACGACATCTACTCCATGGGCGCCGTCGTAGGCTGCAAGGTCAACGGAAAGGACCAGTACGCCTTCACACTGCTTGACGAGAGCTATTCGATCACCGTGCTGAACGGTCAGGCGATATCCGGCATCACCGTCTACCAGGATGCGGCGAACGTGCTGGCGACCGCCGCGCCGCTCAGCACGGGCGAACCGCTCGTCACGGGCGAGCCGCTGACCGTCGAGACAGAACCGCTGGCCGGCATCGCCGAGCCCGTCGACACGACGGCCCCCGAGGTCATGGATACGCCCCTGGCCGCCGGCATACCCGTCGAGACGATCGCGCCCGCGGTTCCCGAAGAACCACCCGTGGACGACGCGGCCGATGCAGAGCTCCAGGCGGCGGAGACGCCCGTCGTGATGAGCACCATAGGATAAATAATACAAGGCAAACTGGAGGCAACGGCATGGAGAGCAGGGTCTACGCTTACGTCTGCGCGACCGCCGAGGACGAGCGCGCACGCGAGATCGAGGCGATCCGCACGCGCTTTCCCGACGCCACAGTGCTGTATGACGAGCGCGACCGCGGCCTGTTCGACACGCTGTTCTTCCGCGGCATCAAGGAGCCGGGCGCGATTGTATGCGCCGAATCGCTGCTGCGCATAGAGAAGACCGCGCGCAGATACCAGTATCTGCTGACCTACCTGTTCGAAAACGACATGCAGCTCTGCTTCGTGCGCGAGCCGTATCTGGACACGAGCGTATACCAGAAGGCGCGCACCTACGCCGCCGCGGAGAGCTATTCCGACAGGGACATGAAGGCCGCGGCGGGCGGCGAGGCGCAGTACGTGATACGGCTGATCAAGGCGCAGTACGCGGCCTACTGCGCCTGTCACGGCGGTCAGGCGCGCGTGCCGAAGAAGCGCGGCATCACGAAGGGCACCAAGCTGGTCACCCGAAAGTCGCAGGAGGCCAAGCCGTTCATACAGAAGAACAGCAAGACGTTCGGCGGCACCATGACGAACCAGGAACTCATGGCGCATTTGGGCATCACCGAGACGACGCTGCTGAAATACAAGCGCGAGATCAAGGCGGACAGCGCCGCCCTGACCGAATAACGGCTTCCCGATCAAAGCTTCGGGAAGCCGTTTTCCTGTATGAGGCGCGCCTGCACGCGCTCGACGATCAGCCGGCTGATCTCATCCTCCGTCAGACCGGCCGCCCTCAGGCGCTCGAACTCGCGGGAGATCACGCGCTCCTTTTCGAACATCGCGTCCCTGTACGGGCCGGGCGGCGTCTCCGCGCCTACGCCCACGGCGTCGATGCCCGCGCGGCGCAAATCGTCCATGGCGCGCTCGAGATGGTAATCGCTGGTCACCAGCGCGACTCTCGCGCCTTTCGGCAAAAGACGGGACGCATTCACCACGTTCTCGATCGTGATGCGCGAGGCGTCCTCCAGACGGATCGCGTCCCGAGGTATGCCGCGCTCGGCCAGCATATCGCGCATGACCTCTGCCTCGGTCACGTTCCGGCCCGGCGTGAGGCCGCCGCAGGGCATCATGCACCCCGCGCCCTCCTCCCGCCACAGGCGGACCGCGCAGTCGATCCTGCGCTTCAGGTCGTCCGAGGGCCTGTCGCCGGGCAGCAGCCTGTGCCCCAATATCAATATCGCATCGAACCTCATGCCGCCTCCTCCTCAGCAATGCATGGAAGACAAGTCGGGCGCCGCTCTGATCACAGAGCGGCGCCTGATTGTCCGTCAATCGTCTGAACGCCGTGCCGCCGCGCCCAGTTCATCGGCCGTCATATCCACGGGCGTCTCAATACCCGTCTCCCATTCCGAGGAGCGGTCGCCGGATGCCGGGATATCGCCTTCCTCGATCAGGTCGGGCGGCATCGTCGCCTGCACGGCCTCCTCTGCAAACATCGGATCGCGCTCCCCCGCCCCGTTGGGCTGAAGCTCCTTAAGGAAGGAGAGCCCGGTGCGCAGCAGCACGGCCGCGACGCACGCCGCCGCGATCACGGCGACGATCAGCAGTATGAGCCTTGCCCAAATGCCCTGTCTTCGCATCATGCGAAGGCGCGGATATAATCGGGCACCTTTTCCTCAGGCAGGCCTATGGAGATGACGAAATCACAGCCATGCCTCTCGGAGAGTATGCCCAGCTGCTTGAAGAAGAAGCGCATCTCATCCGAGTCCAGCTCCGTCTTGACCAGCTTCTTGAACGCGTCCACGCTGATCAGCGTCAGGTCGTAATTGGACGAGAGCATGCCGCAGAGAAAGCCCAGGAACTCGCTTGCGGAACAATTGTGGCTGGAGGGATATTCACTTGCGTCGACAAAGCGAATGTCGCGGTGCAGATCATACATGTAGCGCTTGTCATCATCGATGAAGATGATGTTGCCGCGATCTTCCTTCAACGCCGCATTGGTCGCATCCAGAAGCTTCTTGGTCTTTCCGCTGCCCTTGTCGCCGAGTATGACTCTTATCATGGGTATCACTCCTTTTCCCTTTTATTTGGGGTAATAACATTATACACCATTTTGACGGGAGTGGCAAGTGGAAAATGCGCACTTCGCATCCCGCCTGTCTCCCCTGTCCACCACCGTGTCGTAACCTATGGAGCGCATGCGCATGGTCAGGCACGCGCGGCACTGCGCGGATTCGTCGCCGGTGCAGATCTTGTTGTCGTAAAGCTGGTAGAGACGGCGCACGCCCACGGGCGACAGGTTCGGCATCACGACGTTCGCGCCCGCCAGTATGCCCTTCTCGCGCCCCATGGGATCGATGGTGCCCAGCGCGGTGGTCGACGGGATCAGCATGGTCGGGTCGATCAGGCGCAGTATGCTCAAAAGCAGGCATGTCATCTCGAGCGTGCCCGCGGGCTCGTCGCGGAACACGGTGTCCTTCTGCGGTATGAACGGCCCTATGCCGCACATCGCGGGCCTGAACGTCTCTATGAACTTGAGGTCCTTCGCAAGCGTATCCGCCGTCTGGAAGGGCGACCCCACCATGAAGCCGCAGCCCACCTGGTAGCCGATCTCCTTGAGATCGCGAAGGCAGCGCATCCTGTTGTCAAAGGACATCTCCTTCGGGTGCAACTTCATGTAGTGCTCCCTGTCGGCCGTCTCGTGGCGCAGCAGGTACCTGTCCGCGCCGGCCGCGAACAGCGCTTCATAGCTTGCGCGGCTGCGCTCGCCCATCGACAGCGTGACCGCGCTGTCGGGACAGGCGGCTTTTATGCGCCGTATGATGTCCGAAAGCCTTTCATCGGTGAACCACATGTCTTCACCGCCCTGCAGCACGAACGTGCGAAAGCCCAGCGCATGTCCCTCCTTCGCGCAGGCGACGATCTCGTCCGGCGTCAGGCGATAGCGCTCGCAGTGCGGGTTGCCGGCGCGTATGCCGCAGTAGAGGCAGTCGTTTTTACAGATATTGCTGATCTCGATAAGCCCGCGCGTGAACACATCCGTGCCGTAGACCGCTTTGCGCGCGGCGACGGCGCGTTCCCTGAGCAGC
>SVGK01000199.1 GCA_015056395.1 Clostridiales bacterium | reverse complement strand
GTGCGCACGAGGCGCTTCGGCGGCGGCGAGCTGCGCGACATGCTGCACCTGAAGCCGTATCTGTTCCTGCTGGGCGTGCTGTTCTTCAACGCGCTGGCGACCGCGCCGGCCAACAGCCTGAAGATCGTGCTGATGGAGAACGTGGGCGGCGGCGTGTCGCACATAGGCGTCGACCAGTTCATAGGCGTCATGCTGCAGGTGCCGCTGATCGCACTGGCCGGGCGCATACAGAAGATACCGCTCAAGCTGCGCTACATACTGATCACGCTTGCGCCCATGGCGATGCTCACGCTGTGCTATTTGGCAAAGACACCCGCGATGATCATACTGGGCACGTGCTTTACCAACATCAGCGTGGGCCTTGCCGTGCCGACCATGCGCGAGGTCACGAACGACACCGTGCCCGAGCGGCTGCGCAACCTGGGGCACAACCTCTCCGACGCGATATACAACAGCTTCGCCGGCATGATCGCGCTGATGTACGCGGGCGCGGTGGCCGATGCCTACGGTGTGCGCGCCATGCTGACGATATGCATCATCGTGCAGGTGCTGCCGATAGCGATGAGCGTCTGGAACGCGGCGAGGAGGAGAAGGTAGAGTTAGGAGTTAGGAGTTAGGAGTGAGGAGTTGACAGTGAACAGTTAACAATTAAATGGCAGGGGTTCGATCGGACTCCTGCCTCGATGCTCTTCACGCAGCGGATCATATGACCCGCAGCGGAAACAACGCCCCTGTAGGGGCGCCATCCATGGCGTCCGCATCGCTGCTCTTCGTACAACGCCTCATATGATCCGCAGCGGAAACAACGCCCCCGCCGCCCTGATGCGCATTGCGGATCGTGATGCAGCGGGCGAGGCCGGCCCCGGCGGCATGCGCCGGACCGGTCCCGCGCTTCCGATCATCTCATACGTGGCAATCCGCGATCGTGATGAACAGGTCGCGCGCCTTCGCGTCCTCGAGCGCATTGCTGAACGCCTGCTCGTACTCGATGTCCCTGTCGGAGAAGTAGCCCTCGTTGGGGAACAGCTCGTCGTGCGACTGCTCGTGCCATTCGCCGTCCGCGGAGATGAACGACGCGGTAGAGAACGCCGCCCCGCATTTGGCGAACGTCTCCTTCGTGCCGTAGGCGTCCAGGTACTTCTGCGGTTCGAGCGTACCGTAGATCGCCCACGGCTCCTCGCCCTCGGCCTGCGGCTTGCCCTCTACGGCGAAATCCCAGAAGCGCAGCGCGCGGTCGTACTCCTCCGCTTCGATCGAGAAGTCGCAGTCGCGCACGCGCGCGATGTCGCACCGCCCCGGCATGTCCGCCCAGCCCTCGTTCACCCAGCTGCGCTCGCCGTATTCGCCGTGCCTGTCGGGCAGGAGCCTGAGGAAGCCGCGCCAGCGCCCGCCGATCAGGTAGCCGTCGTAGATGCGGTCGGGATTGTGCCAGTAGCCGTGCTTCCCCGTGGTCTCGTCCAGCTCCTCGTCCTCATCCTCCTCGAACACGGTGTACGGAGACTCGGCCTCCAAGTCTGCGCTGTACTTGTCCAGGAACGCCTGCGCCTCTTCCTTCGTGCGGCTGAAGACCGCGATGTTCATGTGCATATATCTGCCTCCTTCGGTGTGATGCGGGAGCCGTACCGGCCGGTCTGCTTCCCTCTGACAAATACAGTATAGCAAATGATATATCCAATAAAACGGACTCGATGGCGTCGAATGAGATCTTGCTGCCGTCGGCTCATGACATGTCGCCTCTTTTTGAGATCGAGTCGTGTTAAAAGGAGGCGCGATCATGGGTTTTACGAACAAAGTCAAAATGAGTGCCATGAAAACGGCGTTCGGCTACATTGAGAAGAATCCGGAGGAGAACATGCTCAAACTCCTGAGCTGGGTGGACAAGCTGGCAGGCGAGGGTCCGGACAGCTTCCCGGTCCAACGCGCGGCGTTTCGAAGTGTGCTGGAGAACCCGGACAGCAACATGTACAGGCTGGTCATGAAGGTGTTCAGCGACATCGACAATGACGTGCTCAAAGCCACCTTTGAAAACTTCTTCTTGAACGCCAATATCGTCGGCTGGCCGATCCAGGAGAAGGCGAGGCAGCAGTACAACTGCAATGTACCCTGGGCGATACTGCTTGACCCCACCTCGGCCTGCAATCTGCACTGTGTGGGCTGCTGGGCCGCGGAATACGGCAACAAGCTGAACCTGACTTACGACGAGATCGACGACATCATCCGCCAGGGCAAAGAGCTGGGCATCTACATGTACATCTACACCGGCGGTGAGCCGCTTGTCCGAAAGGAGGACATCATCCGACTGTGCGAGAAGCATTCCGACTGCCAGTTCCTGTCCTTCACCAATGCGACGCTGATCGACGAAGCCTTCGCGGAGGACATGCTGCGGGTGAAGAACTTCATTCCCGCCATCAGCGTGGAAGGCTTCGAGCAGCATACTGACGCCCGCCGCGGCGCAGGCACCTATCGCAAGGTGCGCAAGGCCATGGAGATACTGAAGGCGAAGAAGCTGCCCTTCGGCATGAGCTGCTGCTATACCAGCCAGAACATCGGATCCATCGCGTCGGACGCCTTCCTGGATGAAATGATCGAGTGGGGCGCGCTGTTCGTATGGTACTTCCACTACATGCCTGTTGGCAACGATGCCGCTTCGGAGCTGCTGCCCGATCCTGAGCAGCGCGAGTACATGTATCACCGCATCCGCGAGGTGCGCGCCACCAAGCCCATATTCGCCATGGATTTCCAGAATGACGGCGAATATGTGGGCGGATGCATCGCAGGCGGTCGGCGTTACCTGCACATCAACGCCAACGGCGACGTCGATCCCTGTGTGTTCATACACTACTCCAATGTGAATATCCGCGAGCATACGCTGATCGAGGCGCTGCAAAGCCCGATCTTCATGGCCTATCATGACGGTCAGCCGTTCAACGATAACCACCTGCGGCCGTGCCCGATGCTGGAAAACCCGCAGCAGCTTCGCGAAATCGTTGAGAAAACGGGCGCACATTCCACGGATTTGCAGTCGCCGGAGAGCGCAGAGCATCTCTGCGCAAAGTGTGATGCCTACGCGAAATGCTGGAAACCGACGGCGGACAGGCTGTGGGAGGAAGCGCACGGCGCGTAAACGATGGATCATGCGGCGCGTTTCTCCTTGATCGCGCCGCATTTACCATAGAGGATGCATCCGTTGGGGCAATGAGGAATCAATGAGTAATGAGTAATGAGTAATGAGGAATGAGGAATCAAAAGCCAGCCGTTGCACCGACTACCTTTTCAACATCTGCACAGTACTCCGATCCGTAGCGGCGGCGCCTGCGCCGCCACGACCCGTGGAACAATGAGTAACGAGTAATGAGGAATGAGGAATCAAAAGCCGGCCGCACCCTGCCATGCACACATCGTCGTCGGTCGTCCTCGAATGGCGCCCCTTGGTGCGCCTGCCGCAACGCGCACGAACGCTCTGACGAGATATGAACCGACACACCGTAGGGGCACGCCCTGGCGCGCCCGTCTCCCTTCAGGCATCAAAAAAGCACATCCGAAGATGTGTGTGGATTCCTTATGCGTACCATTTTTCCATGGCCTTGAATATACCGATCCCGGCCTCGTAGCCCATGACGGCCAGCGCCTCACAAAGAAGATCATCAGCCTCTTCGTGCCCGCGCTCTGGGTCCCCTTCACACTGTTGTGCGATGTGCTCCATCCGTGCGGCGAATTCTTCCGGCGCAAGCACAGCATGCCCGGTGGCCCTGATTGTTACCTTATCGGCAGCTTTCTCACCTGCGGTTCCGTGAAACAACCCGGAAACCTCTATGCCTGTGCCGCGCATGTTATTCCTCCTTCTATCCACGAAAAAAGCGCATCCGAAGATGTGCTCAATAAAAACTGCCCTGACGGCGGGCTCATTCTGCTTGACGTTTATGCTATATCAGCGTCACAGCGAAATGATCGCCAAAAGCTTCAATTCGATTTGCCTGTCAAACCTTCAGCCCGTGCTCCTTTGCGTATTTTTGGATTCTGTCTACTTTGTCCATGAACGCCCTGGCTCGATCAGAACAATGTTCGTAAATATACTCTTGCATTAATTTTCCTACCTCATCAAAGCTTAGTGAGTTGATTCTTTCATCAGCATTTTTGGCAAATTCATTTGCGGCAGCATCCATCTCAGCTTTAATGTCAGGAGGGCATCTGATCATTTTGCACCGTTCCTTTCGTAGAAGTAACGCACAATGATTTCTGTCAATGTGCTATTTCCCTTCTTGACATCCATATTCTTTTCTATGGCGTAGGCCAGTACTTCATCTTTCTTGTTAGAACTGCGCCCTGCAAGACTACCCAGCATGGCTTGAATATCTGCATAAGCATATGCGGTGCGAGTATTCGGGTTTATTGTTTTTTGTAATTCTTTGATAGCGTACCCTACACAATATTCCGCCTCGTCCCCATACCTGTCATAGTGATGGATCATCTCATGTACAACGGTCAAATACAGCTCGGCTTCTGCTTTATTCGTAGTCTCGGAAATTACGATCTTCAGATTCCTGGCATCATAGTATCCGGCGACGCTTTTCTCGTTGACTGTAGCTGTTTTTTGTATGCGAATTGTCGAGGGAAGAGGCCTTTTCTTGAATGTCTCCTGCACATACAGCACGCCTTCGGCGATGGCCTTCTGGTGTTCAAGCGGCAGATCTTTCATACGTCCGGAAAACAGGTATTTCTTGTTGCCGTAATAGTCCGTCGTCGAGAAATGCTCGTTGATCTCTTCAAATGATGCCATCTTCTGGATCACATCAGACTTGGGGTAACGATATGCCTCAGTACCATCCGCGGCAAGAACTCTCGTCGGTCTCGGTGTTATTCTATCGCATTCCGGCTCGCCTGTCAACCTCGCCGGCCCCAGCCTCTTCGCCGCCTCGCTCAGCCTCACCCGTCCGCCTTCGCGCTTATACTGCCTCGGAAGCCCCGTCTCACCAGCCGGTTTGCGCCGCCTTTAACCGCTGCCTTGCGATGTCGAAATACCCTTCGTCCAGCTCGATGCCTATGAACGATCGGCCTGTATCCACGCAGGCCACGCCGGTCGAACCGGAGCCCATTGTGTTGTCCAGTACCACGTCGCCCTCGTTCGTGTATGTGCGTATCAGGTACGCAAGCAGCGATACAGGCTTTGCGGTCGGATGTCCGCCCTTGGTGAAAACGCCCTTCGGATGATCCTGCAACAAAGTCGTAGCACAGTAGGTGTCACTGAAGGTCATCAGGCCATCC
>SVGK01000198.1 GCA_015056395.1 Clostridiales bacterium | reverse complement strand
CAGCCCTGCTCCAGCAGGAAGCGCTCTAAGTGGTTGTTGCCCATGGACGAGAACTTGACGTAGATCTCGCCCACGATGCCCACCTTGATCTTCTCTTCCGCAGTGCGCGGCAGCGCCTCGAAGTCGCGCGCGATGGCCTTGAGGTTCCGGCGAAAGTGCAGTACAGGCCCCGCCGGGCTCTTCCTGAACTGCCCCGCGATGTCGTCCGCCCAGCGGTTCACCAGCGCCATGGTCGCGCCCTTCTCCTTCTCATAGGGCTCGGCCTGGTTCTTCAGGTTCATCAGCATGTCGCCGTAGAGTATGGAATACAGCGCCTCCGTGAGCAGGCCCGGCGTGAACCTGAAGCCGCTGTTCTTTTCAAGGCCCGCGGGGTTCAACGATATCACGGGCACGAAGTCGAGCTCCGCGCGCTCCAGCGCCTTGCGCAGCAGGTGGATGTAGTTGGAGGCGCGGCAGCCGCCGCCCGTCTGCGTGATCATCAGCGCGGTCTTGTGCAGGTCATACTTCCCGCTCTTCAGCGCGTCGATGAACTGGCCTATGCACAGAAGCGCGGGATAGCACATGTCGTTGTGCGTATACTGCAGCCCCGCGTTGATCACGTCCGGCCCCTCGTTCTGGAGCACCTCTAAGTTGTAGCCGTGCTGCCTGAACACCTGTACAAGCAGCAAAAAGTGCGTGGGCAGCATCTCCGGTACCAGTATCGTGTACTCCGGACGCATGTCCTTTGTGAATTCGACTCTTGCCATAGTTTTCAGTTTCCTTCTTGCGCAAGCGCGGCGAACAGGCTGCGCAGGCGTATGCGCACGGTGCCCAGGTTCGTGATCTCGTCGATCTTGATCTGCGTGTAGAGCCTGCCGGCCTCCTGCAATATGCGCCGCGTCTCGTCCGTGGTGACCGCGTCCACGCCGCAGCCGAACGAGACCAGCTGCACCAGGTTCACGCCCTTGTCGCCGCTCTGCGCCACATAGCGCGCCGCGGCGTACAGGCGGGCATGGTACGTCCACTGGTTCAGCACGTGCACGCCGAACTTCCTGATCAGCGAGCTCACGGCGTCCTCCGTGACGACCGCCGCGCCCAGCTCCGTGATCAGCTGGTCTATGCCGTGGCTGATCTCCTCGTCGACGTGGTACGGGCGTCCGCACAGCACGATCACGGGGATCCCCGCTTCGCGCGCCTCCCTGAGTATCTGCTGCCCGCGCGCGTGTATCGCGTCCATGTGCGCGCTGTAGGCCGCGTACGCCTTGTCGACCGCGTCCCTGACCTCGCCCGCCGGTATGTCCGGGAAGTAGCTTTTCAGTATCTTCGGGAACTTCTTTCTGAAGTCCCTCGGGCGGTGCAGGCCCACGTAGTCCGATATGAACTTCGTCTCGCGAAGCCCCGGCACGTTCAGCCTGAGCACCTCCGGGTAGTACGCCACAACGGGACAGTTGTAGTGGTTGTCACCCAGCCCCTCGTCGAAGTTATAGCTCATGCACGGGTAGAATATGGCGTCCACGCCCTGTTTGAGCAGCCACTCGATGTGCCCGTGCAGCAGCTTTGCAGGGTAGCAGGCCGTGTCCGAGGGTATGGTCATCTGGCCCTCGACATACAGCCTGTGGCTGGACGGCGGCGACTGCAGCACGCGGAAGCCCAGATGCGTGAACAGCGCGTGCCAGAACGGGAACAGCTCGTACATGTTGAGCCCCATCGGTATGCCGATCGTCCCGCGCGCGCCGCTGCCCTCCGGAAGCGACCTCAGCATCTGCCGCTTCTCCGCGTGCAGGTCAGGCAGATCCGCCTTCCGGCCGCGCACGACCTTCTCGCAGCGGTTGCCGGAGATGAAGCGCCGGCCCCCGCCGAACGATATGATGTTGAGCTGGCAGTGGTTCTCGCAGCCGTTGCAGCGCGTCGTCTTCGAGGTCTGTTTGAACGAGGCCACCTCGTCATAGGTGAGTATGCCGCTCTTTTCCTTCTTCAGCCCCCTCACCCACAGCGCCACGCCGTATGCGCCCATGAGCCCGGCGATGTTCGGCCGCGTGACCTCGCCCTCGATCTCGCGCTCGAACGCGCGCAGCACGGCGTCGTTCAGGAACGTGCCGCCCTGCACGACGATGTGCCGGCCCAGGGCCTTCGCGTTCGACGTGCGTATGACCTTGTAAAGGGCGTTCTTGACGATGGAGATCGACAGGCCGGCCGATATGTCCTGAAGCGTCGCGCCGTCCTTCTGCGCCTGCTTGACCGACGAATTCATGAACACGGTGCACCGCGAGCCCAGCTCCACCGGCGACGGCGCGAGCAGTCCCTCGCGCGCGAACTCGCTCACGGACAGGCCCCACGTGCTTGCGAACGTCTGTATGAACGAACCGCAGCCGGACGAGCACGCCTCGTTCAGGAATATGTCGTCGATCGCGCCGTTGCGTATGCGGAAGCACTTGATGTCCTGGCCGCCTATGTCTATGATGAAGTCCACGTCCGGCTCCAGCTGCTTCGCCGCGAGGTAGTGCGCCATGGTCTCGACCACGCCGCCGTCCAGGCGGAACGCCTCCTTGACCAGCGCCTCGCCATAGCCCGTGGAGCCCGCGCCGGCCACCGTCGCGTCCGGATACTCCTTATAGAAGCTCATCAGGAAGTCGCACACGGCCGGTATGGGGTTGCCCTTGTTCGGAAGGTACGCGCTTTTCAATATGGAAAGGTCTTCGGCCACGGCCACCGCCTTGATCGTGGTGGAACCCGCGTCTATGCCTATATAGACATTGCCCGCGTAGTCGGGGCGGTATACGGTCTGTATGTCCTTCTGCGCGTGCCTTGCGCGGAAACGCTTCAGCTCCTCCTCGCTTTCGAAAAGCGGCGGGCACGAGGCGCGCACCGTCCTGCTCGTGCGGTTCTCTATGCGCCGGATCAGCGCGGGCAGCCGCTCCTCGCGCGAGGCGTGCCACGCGGCGCCCATCGCCACGGAGAACAGCGAATCGTCCGGGCATATGCCCGTGATGTGGAGCGCCTTGTCGAAGCTGTCGCGCAGCTCCGGGAAGAACGTCAGCGGACCGCCCAGGTACGCGACCCTGCCGCGTATGGGCCGCCCCTGCGCAAGTCCCGTGATGGTCTGCGAGGCGACCGCCTCGAATATGCTGCGCGCGATGTCCTCCTTGCGCGCGCCCTGGTTGATCAGCGGCTGTATGTCGCTCTTGGCGAACACGCCGCAGCGGCTGGCGATCGGGTAGGTCCTGTTGTGCGCGCGGGAGAGCGCCTCCAGGTCCTCTACGGGCACGTCCATGAGCGTCGCCATCTGGTCGATGAACGCGCCCGTGCCGCCGGCGCAGCTGCCGTTCATGCGCACCTCGAGCCCGCCCGCACCCGTCAGGAAGAGTATCTTCGCGTCCTCGCCGCCCAGCTCTATGGCGGCGTCCGTGCCCGGCAGCATCTCCTTGAGCGCGACGCGCGTGGCATAGACCTCCTGCAGGAAGTCCACGCCCACGTCCTCCGCAAGCCCCATGCCCGCGGAGCCGGATATGGCGATCTTGAACACCTGATCCGGGAACTGCGCGTCGATCTCCGCAAGCAGCGTGCGGCACAGCTCGTTTATGCGCGCGCAGTGGCGCTCGTAATGGCGGTATACGATCTCGCCGCCGTCGTCGAATACGACGGCCTTTATCGTGGTCGAGCCAATGTCAAGTCCGATCTTCATCTGGAAAGAAACCTCGGTGTCATCATGTATTGGCGGTGTCATCGCACGCGAGCGTCCTGCCGATCTTGTCGATCAGGCCTCTGAGCGTGCGCACCTCGTCGTCCGTGAGCTCGCGCATCAGCATGAGGTCCAGGTCGTCGAGGCCGGCCATGGCCTCGTGGCAGATCTTCCGGGCGCGGTCGGTCAGCACGAGCTTCTTCAGGCGCGCGTCGCGCGCCACGGGCCTGCGCTCGAGCAGCCCCTTCTGTTCCATCAGGCTCACGACCTTGGACACGGTGCTGCGGCGTATCGAGAAGGCCTCCTCGAGGTCGCGCTGGAACGTCTCGCGGTCCCCGCGCTCGGCCAGATAGGCCAGTATGCGCGCATTCGTGCCGGATATGCCCGGATCCAGCCTGGCCGCGTTCAGTTGGTCGCAGGCGCGGGCGATGCGGTTCGCCAGGCAAAGTATGTCCAGAAGCGCCGCATGGCGTTCTTCCATACGGAAATCATCCTCTCCATGAACTGTTGTATGGTGAACATTATACCACATCGCCGCGCGGATTGGGCTATGATTCGGTAAACTGTAATGCTATGTATGTGGAAAGGTTTTGCTCCGTCACATTTCCGTCCATTTGTGATGAAACAAACGTGAATATGATTACAAGTGTATTTCAGAAAACCGAAAATAGTAATTATTATTTCTATTTCGCCCGAAACCGTATTATAATGGAAATGATCGTGACGATTCGGAGGCACATATGGCTTCAAAAACGGCAGAAAGTAGAAAGAAAAAGAGCGCCGCGGCAAGGGCGCGCAGGCGCCGCCAGGAGCGCAGGATGACGCTGGGCGTCGCGGCGTTCCTGCTGGTATGCCTGGGCGCGTTCGCAAGCATAGGGCTCATGAACCGCGAGGCGCCCGACGCCGCCAGGGAGAGGGGCGTGCCCGCGGTGGAGGTCCTGGCGCCTGTGGCGGAGACGGAGTCGACGGCCGAGATCCCGGTCATCGGCACGGCCGCTCTGACACAGGCGCCCACACAGGCCCCCGCGGCCGCAACGCAGGCGCCGACACAGGCACCCACGCCCACGCCCCTGCCCACCGAGGCCCCCACGCCGGCACCGACGCGCGCGCCCGTGACCATCAAGCTGACCGCCGTGGGCGACTGCACGCTGGGCGGCGACTACAACTCGGGCTACTATAAATCCTTCGCAGGCTATTACAAGCGCTACGGCGCGGACTACTTCCTGGAGAACGTCCGCCCGATATTCGCAGACGACGACCTGACCATCGTCAACCTGGAAGGCCCGCTCACATCGTCCAAGGACAGGCGCAGCGGGCGCAGGTACAACTTCAAGGGTCAGCCTGAGTACGTGGACATACTCTCCGGCAGCAGCGTGGAGGTCGCCAACGTCGCCAACAACCACGCGCTGGACTTCGGCGAGAGCGGCTTTGAGGAGACCTGCCAGGTGCTCACGAACGCCGGCATAGGCGCAAGCGGCTTCAGCCAGATTTGGTACGGCGACATCAAGGGCGTGAAGGTATGCTCCATAGGCTTCACGCAGTGGGCCTACGACCAGGAGCAGGTGGTCAAGGCGGTGCAGATGGCGCGTCCCAACTGCGACCTGCTGATCGTCAGCATG
>SVGK01000197.1 GCA_015056395.1 Clostridiales bacterium | reverse complement strand
TGAGAACGGCTACGACGTGGAGACCTACATCCAGCTGTACAACTGCATGGGCTTCCTGATGCAGATCGAGGTCGAGACCATCGCCCAGATCATACACAACGCGAAGAAGCCCGTCATGACGATCAAGCCCATGGCCGCGGGGCGCGTGTCGCCCTTCGTGGGCCTGAACTTCGTCTGGAACACGATACGCCCGTGCGACATGGTCACGGTGGGCTGCTTCGATCCGGAGGAAGCGGAGGAGGACATCGAGATCTCGATGGCCGCGATAGAGCGCCGCATGCCGCAGATCGAGAAGCGCTCGAGCCCCAACGCGAACCAGGACGCATTCGGGAAATAGTGTGCCAGAGGGACGGTTCTGTCGACACACATCCGCCGCGTTTTCTGCTCCGCATCAATCCGAAAAAACAGGGACGCAGCAAGCGTCCCTGTAGACTGGTGTGACGTGCCTCGGACCGGGATGCCTTTCGTATTCGTCGATCGAACGGACGCGGCATGCCGCGTCCCTACGGCGCGTATGACATTGGCCATTGATTCTTAATTCTGAATTCTTAATTCTGAATTACATACGCCGCCGGCATCTGATCCCGGATCATCACACCGCTCAAGACTCTTCCCTCTCGTCCATCCTCAGCTCTCTTTCCATCGCCCTGGCGCGCGACTCCAGCAGCGTCAGCGCCTCTTCGGCCTGCGAAAGCCGCTTGCGCAGCGTGCCCAGCGCCTCGCCGTAGCGCGCGAATTCCCGCTGGACCTCCGTGAGCCGCGCCAGCATCTCGCCGCTGCGCTTCTCCAACTGTATCGTGCGGAAGCCCATGGCGAGGCTCGAAAGCAGCGCCGCCAGCGTGCCCGGTCCCGCGACCAGCACGCGGTACTTGCTCTGCAGCTGCTCGCACAGGCCGTCTATGCGCACGGCTTCGGCGTACAGGCTCTCCACCGGCAGGAACATGATCGCGAAATCCGCGGTCTCGGGCGGACGTATGTACTTGTCGGAGATCAGCCTGGCCTGCTCCGTGAGCGCGCGCTCGAGCTGGCGGGCATGCGCCTCGATCTGCATCGGGTCGCCGGATTCCACGGCATCCATGAGCCTGAGGAAGTCCTCCTGCGGGAACTTCGAGTCGATGGGCAGCAGCGCTTCGCCGTCGCGCGCGGGCAGGCGCACCGCGAACTCCACGCGCGTCTGGCTGCCCGCGGGTATGGCGGCGTTGGCGATGTACTGCGACGGCGCGAGCATCTCCGCAAGTATCGCGCCCAGCTGTGCCTCGCCCCATATGCCGCGCGTCTTCACGCCGCCCAGCACGCGCTTCAGGTCGGCGAATTCGCCCGCCATGCGGTGCATCTCGCCCAGACCCTTGTGGACCTCGTTCAGCTGTTTGTTCACCGCGCCGAACGAATCGGTCAGGCGGCTGTCCAGCTTGCCCGTGACGATGTCGCGCATCTCGCCCAGCTGCTGGTCGTTGGTCTGGCTCAGGGCGTCCAGACGCATGTCCATGCTGTCGCGCAGCCTGTCCTGGCGCTCGCTCAGCTCGGCCAGCTGGCCGGACGCGCCCACGAACGCCTGCCCGAGGCGCACGATGTCGCGCCCCTGACGGTCGGCGGTCTGGCGCATGCGCCCGAGCATGCGGCGCGTCTCGCGCCCGTTCAGCAGTACGGAGACCAGCAGGGCGATGAGCACTGCGGCCAGCACGGCGGCGATCAATATGAGAGATGTGTTTTCCATGATGGATATGAAAACGGCCGGAGGACCGGCCTGTATCGCACATGCGGCGGAAAGGCGCATGCTTGTCGGTAAAATAGAGGGATGTGGGGGAGCATCGACCGGGGCGGACGCCATGAATGGCGCCCCTGCGGGGATATCGTTCGCAGGCCGTATGGATAAGGAAATGTGGAATCGTTTGCGTACCACATGGAGTGACGCCGTAGGGGCACGCCTTGGTGCGCCCGCGTTTTGCCTGGCCACGAACGGTGATCCGGTCGGAGTCACGCGGACGTCCCATGGGGCGTCCCAACGGCACGTTCGATGCTTCAACGCTGATCGGGAAACATGCCGCACACCGATCGACCGGGGCGGACGCCATGAATGGCGTCCCTGCGGAGACATCGTTCGCAGGCCGTATGGATAAGGAAATGTGGAATCGTTTGCGTACCACATGGAGTGACGCCGTAGGGGCGCGCCTTGGTGCGCCCGCGTTCCGTCCGCGCATGTCACGACGGATGCCGTGCGCGTGGGGCATGGATGCCGCCGCTGCGGTGAGACGGGGGACCAAGGCGGGCACCATGGATGGCGCCCCTACGGAGATGACGGATGGTTACGTTTCGGAGGATGCGCGATGTAGTAGAACATCGACCGAGGCGGACGGCATGAATGGCGTCCCTACGGAGACATCGTTCGCAGGCCGTATGGATAAGGCAATGTGGAATCGTTTGCGTACCACATGGAGTGATGCCGTAGGGGCGCGCCTTGGTGCGCCCGCGTTCCGCCCGCGCATTTCACGACGGATGCCGTGCGCGTGGGGCATGGATGCCGCCGCTGGGGTGACGGGGGACCGAGGCGGGCGCCATGGATGGCGCCCCTACGGGCACGGATGGTGTGACGTTTCGGCTGATATGCGATGTGATGGAGCATCGACCGGGGCGGACGCCATGAATGGCGTCCCTGCGGCAACGATCGTTGCAACAAGATCATGACACATCGATCGAATGCCGTCTGTCGTTCACCGTGACCGGCACTCTCGAACTCCTAACTCCTCACTCCTAACTCCTCACTCTTCACATCCTGTCCGGCGCGGGTATGCCGATCAGCCACAGCGCTTTCTTGAGCAGCTCCGCCACGGCCTTCGTCAGCATCAGGCGCGCGGCGCGCATGCCCTCGTCATCCACCATGACCTTGTTCTCATAGTAGAACTTGTTGTAGGCCTGCGCAAGATCCACGGTGAAGCGCGTGATCAGCGAGGGCTCGTTGCGGTTCAGCGCGTTCCTTGCCACATCCGGGAAGCGGTCGATCACGCGCACGACCTCCTGCGATGCGGGGTCTGCCAGCGCGTTGAAGTCCGGCGCGGCGGCGCATTCGCCCGCCTTGCGCAGCACGGAGCGGCAGCGCGCGTGCGTGTACATCACGTAGGGGCCCGTCTCGCCGTCGAAGTTGAGCGCGCGGTCCCACCAGAAGTCGATGTCCTTGATGCGCGAGTTGTACAGCGCGAAGAACACGACGGCGCCCACGCCGATCTGGCGCGCGACGGCGTCCTTGTCCTCCAGGTCGGGACTCTTTTCCTCGATGATCGCGCGCGCCTTCTCTATGGACGTGTTGAGCAGATCCTCGAGGTAGACGATGCGGCCCTCGCGCGTGGAGAGCGTCTGTCCCTCGTAGGACACCATGCCGAACGCCACGTGCTCGCAGTCCCTGTACCAGTCGTACCCCATCAGCTCCAGCACCTTGAACAGCTGCCTGAAGTGCAGGTCCTGCTGGTACGCCACCACGTACAGCGACTTGTCGAAGTCGTAGGTGTCCTTGCGGTACTTCGCGGCGGCCAGGTCGCGCGTGATGTAGAGCGTCGCGCCGTCCGAGCGCAGTATCAGCGCCGGCGGCATGCCCCAGGGCTCCAGGTCGACGATCTTCGCGCCCTGGTCCTCCTTGAGCAGGCCCCTGGCCTCCAGCTCGTCGATCACGGGCTGCATCTTGTCGTTGTAGAAGCTCTCGCCCGCATAGGAGTCGAAGTGCACGTCCAGCAGCTCGTAAACGCGCTCGGCGTCCTTGAGCGTGACGGCCTTGAACCAGTTGAATATCTCCAGCGCTTCGGGATCGCCGTCTTCTATGCGCTTGAACCACATGCGCCCCTCGTCGTTCAGCGCGGGGTCGTCCTTGGCCTCGGCGTTGAAGCGCACGTAGAGCTTGACCATCTCGTCCACGCCGCCGGCCGCCACGGTGTCGTGGTCGCCCCAGCGCTTGTAGGCGGCGATCATCTTGCCGAACTGCGTGCCCCAGTCGCCCAGGTGGTTGACGCCCACGGCCTTCCAGCCGAAGAACTCGTAGATGCGGTACAGCGCGTTGCCGATCATGGTCGTGGAAAGGTGGCCTATGTGGAAGCGCTTGGCGATGTTGATGGACGAATAGTCCAGCACGACGGTCTTGCCCGCGCCGGACATGTCGCTTCCGTAGCGGCTGCCCGCGTCCAGGCACGCCGTGACGACCTTGTCCGCGAAGGTCGCGCGGTCTATGAAGAAGTTGAGATAGCCCTTGACGCTGGCCACATGGCCCAGATAGTCCGCCTGAAGGCCGTCGGCCAGCGCATCGGAGATCATGGGCGGGGCCTTGCGCAGCGCCCTGGACAGGCGGAAGCACGGGAAGGCATAGTCGCCCATGGCGGTGTCCGGCGGTATCTCGATCAGCGGGACGATCTCCGCCGGCTCGAGCGGACGCACCGAGAACACGGCCTGTATCTTGTCGACGATCAACTGCGCGATGGAGGATTTGAAGTCCATGGATCTGCACCTCTCATGAATGATTTGGGTATAAGTCAGAAAACGGGGTGACGGACTGTGAAACAACACACGAACCAATAACGTATATCAGAGTGTGCGACCAAATGCATAGCACCTCGACCGGCCGCCATCCTTGATGAACCTCCTCCTGTCTGCTTGATAAGTATCACGGCGACGGGTGAGAGGTTGGAAACGGGACCTTCTCCCGCCGCCGTGGACTTGAGTTTAGCAGACAGGAGGAGAACCCTCAAGGACGCTTCGCGCCGCGCTTGTAGCGCGGTGGCTGGGACAGTGCGTGATCCAATGGGTCACGTCAGCTCGGGGATCAAGGTTGGACAATAGCGGATGATCCGAGGTAACGTCGCGGAGACGGCGTCGACAAGACGCCGCTCCGGTCGAGGTCTGTGGATAACGATACTGTAGAATGGGTCGTTTGTGAGTCATCCGTCCCACCATTCTCTGACTTGCCCCATGATTTGTCGTGCATACATTATAACGGCGGATTGTTTCTTTCAGCGAATGCATGGCGTAAATTTCATCGGAAACGGATATGCGGACAGATGAAGAAGTGGAGGCTGACAGCCGCCGCTGCGGCGCATCTGCTATGTACCCCCCTGCCAATTGCCGGCCATTGATTCTGAATTCTGAATTCCGAAAGTGTAAGTCAGAGAATGGGGTGACGAACACTGAAGCAGTACCGGGATCAATAATAGTTTTCACATGATGTGACTGAATACATAACGCTTTGACCGGCCGCCATCCTTGACGAACCTTCTCCTGTCTGCTTGTAAGGTATCACGGCGACGGGTGAGAGGT
>SVGK01000196.1 GCA_015056395.1 Clostridiales bacterium | reverse complement strand
TCCGTATCAGCTCGCTCAGCCTGTATCCCAGCGCATCCGCGATCCTGCACAGCGTCTCCACGGAAGGTTCCTTGCGACCGGTCTCGATCATCGCAAGGTGGCTTCGCCCTATGCCCGCGAACGCGCTCAGCATCTCCTGCGACCAGCCGCGCTTCCGCCGCAGCGCGCGGATCACCCTGCCGCAGGTCGCGCCGTCATAGCCCATCTGACTTCCCTCCGGAAATCAGTTTATCCTATAACGGCCCCGCTTTTGTCTACGATGGTAGACAGCGCGCTGCGGTTTTTGGAATATAATATATGAACAACGATATGAGGAGGATGATACCCGTATGAAAAAGACGATGCGCGCAGTCGTGCTGATCGCATTGGTCATGATGATCCCGCTTCAGACGAACTGCCTGGCTTCCGGCCTGTTCTCCGGCCTTGACGACCTGCTGGGCGGGGTCTCCGGACTGCTGGACGACGGCGACGCGGCGGCGAAGCCCTCGCGGTCGTTCGGCACGGAGACGGTGGATGTGAAGCTCGCAAGCGGCATGACCGTGTCCGTGCGCAGGGACTTCAAGGAACTCATGGATTTCTACGAGGACTTCTTCGACGACTACGTGAAGGTCATCACCGCCCCCGTGCCGGATCCGCTGAAGAGCGTACAGATGGCCTCGGACATGCTCAAATACGAAGAGGAATTGGACGCGCTGGAGAACGAGGATCTGACGGATGCGGAGCTTACCTATTATTTGGAGGTCACGGCGCGCATCGAGCAGAAGCTTTTGCTGGCGCTGGACTGAAGCCGACGAAGGGCGGGCCGTTCACGGCCCGCCCTTACGTCACCCCAGATCGATCACGCCGCCCAGTATCGCCTCCTGCGTCGCCCTGTCCGCCTCGCCCGTCGCCGGGAGGCCGTGCGCCCTCTGGAAGTCGGTGACGGCCTGCACCGTCTGTTTTCCATAGAAGCCCGTCGACTCGCCGTCTATCTTGAGAAGGCCCTGCGCGCGCAGCGCGTCCTGCAGCTTCACCGTGACCCACGTGTATTCGCCCTTTACGATGGTACGCCAGTCGTATTCGAAAGGCCTCGGCTCGGGCATGGCCTGCTCCGTGAGCTCGGAGGTCGCGTTATCCGGATAGCCGAACAGCTCGTTCATGGTGACCAGCCTGTAGCCCTGCTCCACTGCATAGGGTATGAACGACTTGAGCTTGTCCGTGTCGCCGTCGGTGGTGTGGAACAGGTAGACCTTGCCCGGCGCCAGGGACGACCTGATCTTTTTCAGATCGCTGTCGGACCCGGACACGGCCCAGTGGGCGATGCCCTTGAAGCCCAGCTGGTCGATATAGTTGTGCACGCGCTGGTCCGTGTCGCCGTCGCCGCCCATCATCCTGAAAAAGTGCTGCTCGTAGTTGACGCCAAGCAGCCTGCTCACCGCCTGGCTCTGGTCCCAGATCTCCCTGGCCATCTCCTGCTGCGGCATGCGGAATACGCGCGCGTGGTTGAACGTATGGTTCTCGACCTCGAAGCCCAGGTCGAACACGGCGTGCCTGAATATGTCCTGCATGCCGTCCTTCGAAAGGTTCTTGCCTATCGGGAACAGCGTGAGCTTGGCGCCGGCGTTCTCCGCGTAGCCTACGATCTTCTTCAGGTTGTTCACCTGGAAGCAGTCGTCCACGGTGACGGCGATGACCTTCTCCTGCGTCTCCGCCTGCTCGAACACCGGAAGATACGTAAGGCTCGCGCCGCCAGCGCTCGCCTGCTGCGGCGCCGCCTCGACGACCGGCGGGAACGTCGCGTTCACAGCGTCCGCCTCCGCCTGCTGCACCGCCGGCGGCTGTGTGACATAGGCCGTCTCAAGAGCCGGGGCCTGCGTGGGCAGCGCCGTGATTACGGGCGCTTCTGTCACGGGCGGCAGCGTCGCAAGGGACCTGTCGAACACCATGGCCGTGGGCTGCGGCGCGGACTGCCTGTCGTTGAGCCTTGGCAGTATCACGCAAAGCGCGATCACCTCCGCCGCCAAAACCACGGCCAGTATCAAGATGATGCGCGCGTTGTTGCCTCCCCTGCGCCTGCGCCTTGGGCGCCTGTTGTCGTAATGCATGATCCTTCCATCCCCCTGACTGATCGGATTCCGAATGATTATAGACCAAACGCGCCGCTGTATCAATCACGTTTGTGTTGCGCCTTTACGTTAAACGAATGCTCCACTGCCTAAAAAGTGGAGTTTACGTAAATCGCTTGACATCATCCAGTCACCGTGCTAAACTATGCGATGAAATGAACAAGAAGAGGTTCCTGACCATGATCCATCCGCGCTCTGAAACCAAGCTGTTGGGCGTACTTCTTGGCATTATTCCCGTGCGAGTCATCGCAGACGGCAATAGTGCTGAAAGTCATGTCCTGTAAAAGCGGAGCGCTTGATGAAAACGCGATAAGCCTGCAGTCTGACTTTCAGACCGCAGGTTCATTTTTAAGAAGGCAAAGGGAGGAAACGGCATGCAGATGACCGGCGCAAAGATCCTCATGGAGTGCCTGCTCGAACAGGGCGTCGATACGATATTCGGCTATCCGGGCGGCACCATACTGAATGTCTATGATGAGCTCTATACCTATGAGCGCGAGGGGAAGATCAGGCACATATTGGCCGCGCACGAGCAGCACGCCTGCCACGCCGCGGACGGCTATGCGCGCTCCACGGGCAAGGTCGGCGTGTGCTTCACCACCTCCGGTCCCGGCGCGACCAACACGGTCACGGCCATCGCCACGGCTTACATGGACTCCTCCCCCGTGGTCATCATCACCTGCAACGTCTCCACCGACCTGATCGGCAAGGATTCCTTCCAGGAGGTCGACATCACGGGCGTGACCATGCCCATCACGAAGTGCAACTACCTCGTGCGCAAGGTCGACGACCTGGCCGACACCGTGCGCGAGGCGTTCGCGATCGCGCGCAGCGGCCGCCCCGGCCCCGTGCTGATCGACATCACAAAGAACGTCACCGCGGCCCAGACGGACTATGAGCGCATGGAGAGAAAGGCGCACTCCTCCTCCGGCAGGCTCGCCACGCTGATGCGCCGTTCTTCGCTCAACTTCCGCGCGCCCGAGCCGGACCGCGACGACATCGAAAAGCTGGTCGACATGATCAAGCTCTCCGAAAAGCCTCTGCTGATCTGCGGCGGCGGCGTCGTGCGCGGCCGCGCGCACCGCG
Organism: Clostridiales bacterium; assembly: GCA_015056395.1. Lineage (GTDB taxonomy): Bacteria > Bacillota > Clostridia > Christensenellales > Aristaeellaceae > Faecivicinus. Next base: position 2,108 of record SVGK01000196.1, on the reverse strand, counting down.
AGTTCGAGGCCCTGGCCAACCGCATCGACGCCCCCGTCGCCATCACCGTGATGGGCGCGGGCGGCTTCCGCGGCCGCAACCCGCTCACCACGGGCATGATCGGCATGCACGGCTCCCAGGCCTCCAACATGGCCGTGGACGCCTGCGATCTGCTGATCGCCGTGGGCTGCCGCTTCTCCGACCGCGTCGCACTGCGCCCCTCGACGTTCGCGCAGAACGCAAAGATCGTACAGATCGACATAGACCGTTCCGAGATCAACAAGAACGTCCAGACGGACCACCACATCATAGGCGACGCGAAGCGCGTGCTGGAGATGCTGCTGGGACGCCTGCCGGAGCTCAGGCACGACGCATGGAAGGAATACGTGTTCTCCTATCCCACGGAGACGGAGTACGACGAGGTCGAGCACAGGCTCACGCCCAGCCAGATACTCAACACCATCGCGCGCATACTCCCGCAGGACACCATCGTCTCCACGGACGTCGGTCAGCACCAGATGTGGGCGATACAGCACTTCCACTTCGACTATCCCGGCCAGCTGCTGACCTCCGGCGGCTTCGGCACGATGGGCTTCGGGCTGGGCGCCGCCATAGGCGCCAAAGTCGGCAACCCCGACAAGACCGTGCTGCACGTGACCGGCGACGGCGGCTTCCGCATGAACCTGAACGAGCTGTCGACCGAGCAGTACTACGGCCTGCCGATCATCACGGTGCTCTTCAACAACGGCACCCTCGGCATGGTCCGCCAGTGGCAGACGCTCATCTACAAGGAGCACTACTCCGAGACGACGCTGGACCGCGGGCCGGACTTCGTAAAGCTCGCGGAGGCCTATGGGCTCGGCGGACGCCACGTGAGCAGCGTGGCCGAACTCGAGGACGCGCTCAAAGAAGCGCTGGCCTCCGGCAAGGGCTACATCGTGGACTGCGCCATCGACATCGACGAGATGGTACGCCCGATGGTGGGCGGCGGCAGCCACATCACGGAATTCATGATCGACTGAAGGAGGTGTACCCCCGATGACTGATACAAAGCGCTGGACGCTGGCGGTACTGGTCGACAATGAGGCGGGCGTGCTCTCCCGCGTCGTCAGGCTGTTTTCCGGAAAAGGTTACAACATCGAATCATTGGCGGTGGGCACCACCGACGATCCCAAGGAATCCCGCATCACGATCGAGGTGCTTGCGACGGAGGACCAGCTGCAGCTGGTGTGCAACCAGCTGAGGAAGCTGATCTGCGTACATTCCGTGAAGGTGCTGCACCCCGACCACTCCATACGCCGCGAGCTGGTGCTCATAAAGGTCTTCGCTCATACCAGCGAGATCCGCAACGAGGTCATCCAGATCGCGAACATATTCAGGGCCTCCATCATCGACGTCTCCATCTCCTCGCTGACACTTGCGGTGATCGGCGACGAGAGCAAGGCGGAGGCCATGCAGAACCTCTTGAAGGAGTTTGGCATCCTCGAACTGGTGCGCACCGGCATGGTGGCACTGGAACGCGGTCAGTATACCATCGACGAGCAGACCAAGGAAAAAGGAGAGTTTGACTATGGCAAAAATGTACTATGAGAAGGACTGCGACCTGAACAAGCTGAACGGCAAGAAGATCGCCATCATCGGCTACGGCTCCCAGGGACACGCGCACGCGCTGAACCTGCGCGACTCCGGCTGCGACGTGATCGTCGGCCTGCGCAAGGGCGGCAAGAGCTGGCCCGTTGCGGAAAAGGACGGCTTCACCGTCATGACCGTGCCGGAGGCCACCAAGCAGGCCGACATCATCATGATACTGATCAACGACGAGCGTCAGGCGGACATGTACAAGAAGGACATCGAGCCCAACCTGACCGAGGGCAAGGCCATCGCGTTCGCGCACGGCTTCAACATCCGCTACAAGCAGATCGTGCCCCCCGCCAACGTCGATGTGTTCATGGCGGCCCCCAAGGGCCCGGGTCACACCGTGCGCTCCCAGTACGTCGCGGGCAAGGGCGTGCCCTGCCTGATCGCTGTGGAGCAGAACGCCACCGGCCACTGCTATGACATCGCGCTTGCGTACTTCGCGGGCATCGGCGGCTCGCGCGCCGGCATCATGGAGACCACCATGCACGACG
>SVGK01000195.1 GCA_015056395.1 Clostridiales bacterium | reverse complement strand
CACCACGGCGCCGGACCGCTCCGAGGCGATACGCTCCAGCCGCAGCTGTCCCGTCGCCTCGATCCGCGTGCGCACATCGTCTTCGGAGATGGCTGAAAGCGGCATGCCTATGGTCAGCCCGGAGGCGCGTATGACCTCCTCCTCGACCACGCCCTCGCCCTGCACCGCGATGCTTCGTATGCAGAAGAGCCGCCCGCGCAGCACGACCAGCGCCAGCACGATCAGGAGGCTCACGACTGTAAGCAGCATAACGCCTACGATCCTGTCGTTGTTTTTCCTTCGCATAGGAGCCTCTCGATCATTCGGCTGCGCCCAGCCCGGCCGCGATCTGCTTGAATATGCGGCCCCGCTCCTCGTAGTCCTTGAACATGTCCCAGCTGGCGCACGAGGGCGACAGAAGCACGTTCCAGCCCGGTCCGCTCCACGCGTAGCAGGCGCGCACGCAGGCCTCGAAATCCTTTCCGAAGTGCTCGTAGTCTTGGAAGCCGCACCTGTCGAGCGTTTCCGCGATCTGCTCGGCCGTCACGCCGATCAGCGCGATGCGCTTTATCGGCGCCTTGACGATCTCCTCGACCAGCGGCGTGAAGTCGCAGTGCTTGTCGTACCCGCCCAGTATCATCACTGTGGGCGCCTTCATGGCGCGCACGGCCTGTATGCTCGAATCGACGTTCGTGCCCTTGGAATCGTTGATGAAGCGCACGCCCTTCACCTCACAGACGAATTCGATGCGGTGCTCCACGCCCGTGAACGTCGTGAGCGTGCGCCCGATCGCATCCGGCGCAATGCCCGCGGCCATCGCCATCGCCGTCGCCGCCAACGCGTTCTGCAGGTTGTGCTCGCCGGGTATGATGATCTTGTCCACGGGGCATATCGCTTCGAAACGCTCGGGCGTGCCGAACACCACCTGGCCGTCGCGCACGAACGCGCCGTAGTCCACGTCATGCCTGGACGAGAACCACACGGCCCGACCGCGCGCCCTGTCCGCCATGCCGCGCGTGACCGCGTCGTCCGCGTTCAATATGACGAAGTCTTCATGGGTGCAGTTTTCGAATATGCGCTCCTTCAGCGCGACGTAGTTCTCCATGGTGCCGTGCCTGTCCAGATGGTCCGGCGTGATGTTGAGCACCGCGCACACGTGCGGATGGAACGTCGAAGAGGTCTCCATCATGAACGATGAGATCTCGCAGACCGTCATGTCGCCGTCCTGCATGTCCATCACCGCGCCGGTATACGGTATGCCTATGTTCCCCACCACATGGGTGCGCAGCCCCGCGTTCTTGCAGATCTCGCCGAGCAGCGTGGTGGTCGTGGTCTTCCCATTGGTGCCCGTCACGGCCATGAGCGTGCCCTTTGAGAAACGATACGCCAGCTCGATCTCCGCCATCACGGGTATCTTGAGCTCCTTAGCGCGCGCGATGGCAGGATGATCCAGCCGTATGCCCGGGCTCACGACCACGAGGTCGAAGCCCTCGAGCCGCTCTTCGGGATGGGCCTCGCCCAGCATGAGCTTCGCGCCCTTCTCGATCAGCGCGTCCAGCTGCCCTTCGAACTTGTCGAGCGTGCGCATGTCGCACAGCGTCACCGCGGCGCCCTTTGAGAGCAAGAGCTCCGCCGCGGCGATGCCGCTGCGCGCCATGCCGAATACGAGAGTGTTTTTCCAGTCCATAGTTTGTTCCTCCGGAAAGAAATTCAGAATTAAGAATTCAGAATTCAGAATCAAAAGCCGACAGTTTCGGTCTCCTACATAATTATAATACATCCCGGCGAAGAATTCAAATGAAGAATCGTGACAGATAACGCGGGCGCACCAAGGCGCGCCCCTACGGAGACGGTGGTAGGTTTGCGTTTCGAATGAAATGCGTCATTCGACAGCAGCGACTGATCGGAGGCGGCATGGATGGCGTCCCAACGAGATGTCGATCCGCGGAACAAAAAGTCCGAGCGCACGATGTGTCTTGCGATCGCACCAAGGCGCGCCCCTACGGAAGCGACGGAAGGATTTGCGTTTCGAATGATATGCGTCGTTCCACAGCATCGACCGGGCGGACGCGGTATGCCGCGTCCCTGTGGGAGAATGTTATGCGGTACCTCGAAATAGATCATCGTTCCATATCCGTCGACCAGGTGAACGCCATGAATGGCGGCCCTGCGGGCGAACGTCATGCGGTACCTCGAAATCAGTCGATCAGCCATCAACTGTTCACTGTTCACTGATCACTGTTAACTCCTCACTCCTAACTCCTAACTCCTCACTCCTTACTCCTCACTCCTAACTCCTCATTCCAACGAAACCAGGGGACCCGGCCTACGCCGGATCCCCCGTTATCCCCGTTCGTCACTAAATGATCCCCGTCAGCGCGAGCAGGCACATGGCGATCGTGCCCAGGCGGTACATCGTCACGACCTTCGTCTCGGGCATGCCCGAAAGCTCGAAGTGATGATGCAGCGGCGCCATCTTGAATATGCGCTTGCCGTGCGTCGCCTTGAAGTACGAGATCTGTATGATGTCGGAAAGGCTTGACAGGAACATTGCCAGCGCGATGATGGGCAGCAGCAGCGCATATCGTGTGACCATCGCCACGCCCACAAGCGCGCCGCCCAGATAGAACGCGCCGACATCGCCCATGAACACCTGCGCCGGATGCCCGTTATAGCGCAGGAAGCCCATGATGCCGCCCGCGACCGCCGCGCAGAACACCGCCATGTTGATGAAGTTGCCCGCGCCCTCCGCCGAGCGGCCGGCCAGCACGCCGCATATCACCGAAAACGTCGCAAAGTCGATCAGCGAGCATCCGCCGCACAGCCCATCCAGGCCGTCCAGCAGGTTGGCCGAATTGACCGTGCCCACCAGTATGAACGTCATCACCGGTATGTAGAACCACCCCAGGTCCCATTCGACGTTCACGAACGGCACGATCAGCGAGGAGCCTATGCTCTTATTGAAATAGGCCCAGAAGCTCAATCCGATCGAAAGCACGATCTGCGGCACCATCTTTTGCATGGGCGTCAGACCCAGCGAACGCTTCAACTTGACCTTGATGAAATCGTCCACGAAGCCGATCAGCCCGAAGCCCAGCGTGCACACCAGCACCATGGGCAGGAAGTCGAAGCGGCCCTCCGCCACGGAAAACGCGGCCGCCGTGACCAGCGAGGGCAGCGCGAATATGATGCCGCCCATGGTGGGCGTGCCCTGCTTCTTCTTGTGCGACTCCGGCCCCAGGTCATAGATCGTCTGTCCGAATTTGAGCTTGTGCAGCCACTTCATGATGAACGGCCCAGCGGCCAGCGAAAGTGCGAACGACGCAAGCGCCGTCCAGAGTACCCTCTGCATCGTTATCCCTCTTCCCGTTGTTTCATTTCGTTGAGCAGCTCCGCCACGACGACCTTCTCGTCGAACGGATGCTTCACGCCGCGTATCTCCTGATACGTCTCGTGTCCCTTGCCCGCCAGTATCACCACGTCGCTCTCCTCCGCCATCTTCAGTGCGTATTTGATGGCTTCACGGCGGTTCTCGATCACGATGTAGGGGCAGTCCGTCTTCTTGATGCCCTCCTCGATCATGTCGAGTATCTCATAGGGATCCTCATAGCGCGGGTTGTCGCTGGTCAGTATGCAGTAGTCCGCCAGCCGGCCGGCGATCTCGCCCATCAGCGGGCGCTTTGCCGTGTCCCTGTTGCCGCCGCAGCCGAACAGCGCAATCAGGCGCTTCTTCGCGGTCTCGCGCACGGCTTCCAGTATGTTCTCGAGGCTGTCCGGCGAGTGGGCGTAGTCCAGTATCACGCGGTAGGGCGTGCCGGTATCCAGCAGCTCTATGCGGCCGGGTATCGCGCGCACGCTCTCGAGTCCCTGCCTGATGGCCTTGGGGCCTATGCCCGCAAGTATCGAAATGCCCGCCGCCAGCAGCGCGTTGTACACGTTGAATATGCCCGCCACCTTGAGCTGTACCGGTATGCGGAAGCGCTTGTGCCAGGTCATCGTGAACGATGTGCCCGTCTCGGCGATCTCAATGTCGTTGACGTAGACGTCGCTGCTCTCGCGTATGCCCACGGTCAGCGCCTCGCGCCCCAGCGCCTTGATGCCCCTGGCGACGTGCTCGTCGTCGATGTTGTAGACGATCTGCTCCGTCACCGCAGGATCCATGAAGCGCATCTTCGCGGCGAAATACGTGTCCATATCGCCGAAGTAATCCAGATGGTCCTGCGAGAAGTTGCTGAACGCGCCCACCTTGAACCTGACGCCCGCGAGGCGGTCCATGTCGAGCGCGTGCGCGGAGACCTCCATCACGCAGGCCCTGCAGCCCGCGTCGACCATGTTTCTCAAGAGCGACTGCATCTCTATGGGATCGGGCGTGGTCAGGCTGGCCGGCACGCGCGTATCGCCGATCATGGAACAGACCGTGCCGATCAGGCCCGTCTTCCAGCCCTCGGCCTCGAATATGGACTTGACCAGGAAGCTCGTGGTCGTTTTGCCCTTCGTGCCGGTGATGCCCACCATCACAAGCGACTTCGCCGGGTCGCCGTAGAAGCGGCTGACGATGGGCGACGTGATGGCGCGCACGCTCTCTACGACCACCTGGACCGCGTCGAGCGGCAGCACTCTCTCCACGATCAGCGCCACGGCGCCCTTTGCGACGGCCTGCGGCGCGAAGTCGTGCGCATCCATGTTCGTGCCGGGCGTGCAGAAGAACAGCGCGCCTGGCACGCACTTGCGTGAATCGTTGCATACGGCCGTGATATCGACATCGGCATCGCCCTCTATGCGCGCGATGCCTTCAAATCCATTCAGCAGTTCTGATAGCTTCATCGGAAGCCTCCTGTCGTCGTCATGGTATGGTTGCGCCGGTGCGCTTTACTGTTCGGCCATGTCGCCCTGCGTGTTGGCCACGGACAGCGCGTATGTCTCGTTCGTGGAGGCCGGCAGGCGCACGACGCGCAGCTGGCTCTCGTCCGGCTCGGTCATGCCGAGCTCCCGCGCGCGCTCGCCTATGCCCGTCAGGTCGTAGGCCTGCGCGATGCACATCTCGAGGTTCTCCGCCTCACGCAAGAGCGACCGCATCTCTATCTGTACGTTTTGGAGCTGGGCGTTTTGCTGTTTGAGCTGGAAGCCCTTGCATCCCGCCGTGACCGCCAGTGCGGCGATCAGGCCCGCCAGCGCGAGCTTCACAAGGCGCGCCGACCTGGTATCTTTCGTTTTCTTCATATACTCTCACCATCCGTTCACGGTTTGGAAGGAGCGAAGTAACGCTCGGTGACATAATCCATGAGGGCCGCGAAGTTCGCCTCGGACTCGGCGCAGAAGGCCTGGAACCTGTCGGTATCCCAGATCT
>SVGK01000194.1 GCA_015056395.1 Clostridiales bacterium | reverse complement strand
GCCGGTTCGACCGTGATGTCCGACGAGGCCGTCAGGCCCTGCGCCGTCGCGACGGATACCCTTGCCGTGCCGGTCTGCCTGGCTTGCATGCGCCCGCTTGCGTCGATCGACACGATGTCCGGATCGCTGCTGACCCAATTTCTCGGCGTATCGGTGCTGTCCGTCGGAAAGAAGCGCGTGCGCATCTGTATCGCGGAACCGACACCGACATGCAGGTCGTCCGGCGTCACCCAGACCTGTTCGGCGGGCACGCGCACGCGCACGTGCGCCACGGCCGCAAGCCCTGAGGCGGTGCGCACGACGATGTCCGTCTCCCCGCCGCCCGTGGCCTGAACGCGCCCGTCCCGATCCACCTGGGCCACGTTCGGATCCCGGCTCGACCAGACGACCTCTTCCGGGTCCGCGCCCGGATTCATGCTGACGGTGAGGCCGCTGACCTCGCCCTTGACCATCTCCAGCTGCTGCGCATTGAGGGTTATGGTCGTCACGGGGACGCCCTCTACGGTGAGCGTGAGCTCGTCGTATACGCCACTTTGTGCCGTCACGCGTATGTGTGCCCTGCCGGGCGAAATGGCCGTCACGACGCCGCCCTGGTCGATCCGCGCGACCAGCAGGTCGTCGGAAGCAAACGAAACCGTCTGCGCCGTAGATGTTTGAAGCTCATACGGAAGCTCTGCCCTCTGTCCCTGCGACAGCGTGAGCTCCTTCACCGAAAAGCTGATCCTGTCCTCTATGCCGGCGCGCATGGGGGCAAACAAAATGACGCATGACAACAGAAGCAGGCCAAATGTCACAAGCTTTCCAAGTGCTGTCTTCATCGTCGCGTCCCTCTATTCTTTCATGCCTATTGACCTGTCTATTTTATCGCGAAAACGGTTTTACGTCAATGGATTCGGAAAGAATTGAGAAGAATTCAACATTTTTCTATGCGGTCATTCGGTCGGCTCCGGCGAGAGTCTGCCGTCGGCCATGCTGAAGCGAAGCCTGCGCGGCACGCCCGCCTTCAGCGATACCCGGACGAATGCGCCTTTACAGGCGTTCAGGGATATCGTCTGATCGGACTTGCTCGTGAGCCGACAGACGCCGCGGCCGTCGGACCATCGTATGGACACGGTCACGCCGCCCCGCGCGCACAATCCGTTCACGCGGCCGCGGGGCCACGACGAAGGCAGCGCGGGCAAGAGCAATACGCGCCCATGGCGCGATTGCAGCAGCATTTCGGCAATGCCGGCCGTCACGCCGAAATTGCCGTCGATCTGAAAGGGCGGATGCGCGCATAAGAGATCCGGGTAGCTTCCGCCGCCGACGGCGGACACGCCGCTGGACATGACCGGCCTCAGCTGCATGCCGAGCACCCTGAGCGCGCGGTCTCCATCGCCCTGACGCGCCCACTGGCAGACCTTCCACGCAAGGCTCCACCCGGTGCCCTCATCGCCACGCCCAATGAGCGAACGCCTGCAGGCCTCCATCATTTCAGGATCGTCCTCACGGTTTATGAAGCGGCCGGGATAAGCGCCGTACAGATGGGATATGTGCCTGTGATGCGGATCGTCCTCCGTGCGCTCGATGCTCCATTCAAGGCGGCGCCCGTCATGACCTGTGCCGGGCTTGCGGAGATCGTCCAGTGCGGTCTTGATGCTCTGTATGAGCTCGGATCGATCGCCCAACGCGTCTGCCGCCTTGATGCAGTCCTCGAACAGCGCGCGCGTGATGTCGATATTCATGGTCGAGGTCGCGTCGATGCTGTGCGGCTGACCATCGGCCAAATAGCGGTTCTCGGGTGACGTGGCGGGAAAAGGCGCCAGACTACCGTCGGACAGAGGAGCGAGCATGGCGAGCAAAAACGCCGCGGCCTCACACATCACCGGATACGCCACATCCCGAAGCCATCGGGTGTCGCGGCCATATTCATATCCGTCGAACAGCATATCGCACAGCCAAGCCTCGCCCATGTACCAGAAACCATACTGGGAGGACCCGGGCGTGCCCTCGCCCATGGGATGCGTGACGCGCCATATGTCCGTGTTGTGGTGGCACACGGAGCCCGGCGCGCCGTAGAGCCCGGACGCGGTCTCCCGACCGGAAACGGACAGCTCCCGCACGAGCCGCGACAAGGGCTCGGCCATCTCCGCAAGGTTGCAGGAAAAAACCGGCCAATAGTTCATCTGTGTGTTGATGTTGACGGTATAGTTGCTGCTCCACGGCGGCCGCGTCTCGGCGTTCCAGATACCCTGCAGGTTGAGCGGCTGCGTGCCCTGCCGCGAACCTGCGACCATCAGATAGCGTCCATAGTTGAAGAGCAGCTCTATCAGACCGACGTCGGGTTTTTCACGATCATAGCCGCGCAATCGCTCATCGGTCGGCCGGGCGGTGTTCGTGTTCTCTGTCAGTTCAAGCGCAACGCGGTCGAAGAACGACCTGTGATCATCGACGTGTTCCGCACGGATTTGATCCTCTTCAGGCGCTGACGCCAGGTCACGCCTGCACGAGCCGCGCACAGACTCGTCGTCAAGGAAGATCGTCTCGTTCCACGCGTGAAAGCTCGTATGTATCGCAAGCTTCAGCATGAATCCGTCAGCACCCTTCAGCACGAGCGCGCCCTCTTCGGTCACCACTGTTCCTCCGAGAGCCTCGACCGTCACCGCGGCCCACGCGCACATGCCCTTATATCCGTCCCTCTCGTCATATACGATGGGCTGTGGTCGCCTGTTGGCGTAGCTCGGCTCGACGCTCGAAGGCGCCTGCACGCGCATCCAGAGGACATCGCCTTCGCAGAATGTGCGGTGTCGCAGCGGCGAGCGGAGCGTTATGCGCGCGTCGAGCTTGATGCCGTGTTTGGCCGTGACCACATGCGAAAGTATTTGGGCAGGATGGGACACGAGCGTGTATGAACTGATGCGGTCTGTCTCGTTCGTGGCCATGGCCGAAGACAGGTCGAGCGCCCTCACATACGTTTGCGTATCGTGTGCGCCGTATTCTATGAAGAGCGAGCCGACAGGCATGTAGCTCTCCGTCCAGGGACCGCCGATCTCGTCCTCGAACACCTGCTCTGCGCCTTCGATGTCGCCTGCCATCACGCGGTTTCTAAGCGCGTCGAAGGAACGGCGCTTGTCGGGCATGCTGTATCGACGGGGCCGCCCGGACCAGAACGTGTCTTCGTTCAGGTCGAAGCGTTCGCACGTCGTGCCGCCATAGACCATGGCGCCTATGCGCCCGTTGCCCAGCGGCAAAGCCTCCGTCCAGCAGCCTGCGGGGCGGTCGTACCATAATACCTTTTCTCTCATTGACAATCCCTCGCGATTCAAGTACACTGTGGATAGCGATCGGCCTTCACGGATATGGAACTGATGAAAGGATGAACAGCATGAACGAGAAGAGCATATTGTTAGAGACTGCGCAGACGATAGGCCTTGACGATGCTTCTCTCGCCGCGGCGCTCGAACCCGTACAGGAATATGGGGTCCGCCTGAGGCAGACGCTTCTTGAGGCGCATGCGGCCAAAGAACGATACGGCGCGCTCGGCATCGACATGGCCATTTGGCGCGATACGATGGAGGACATCGCCGTATGGTGCATAAACTGCATGGTCAAAAACGGCGTTCCGGGCCTTGAGAACACGGGCTGGCTCAAAAACCACATTGCCCTCGAGCTGTTTCGACTCGGGCGGCTGCAGTACCAGTTGACAAATCTGGAACTGCCCGAATGGGTGACGGAGCCCGGCGAGCTCATGCCCGGCTTGCCCGCTGTGTACATACACATACCACAGGGCGCGCCGCTTGCGGGCGATCAGGTAGACCGCTCGCTGGCGCTTGCAGGACGATTCCTTGAGGAACACTTTCCGTGCTTCGCCGACGCGCCCATGGTGTGCGAATCGTGGCTGCTGTATCCCGGCAACAGCGCTTTCATGCGCGAGGATGCGAACATACGGCGTTTCGCTTCGCGCTTTCGGATCGTCGGCAGTACCGACGATCCCGCGCAGGCGATCGAGCGCATATGGATGTGGCCGAACAGGCCGCCCGAGGAGTTCCCGGAAGACACGTCTCTTCAGCGCAGTGCGAAGCGGCATCTGCTCTCGGGCGGCAGGTTCGGCGAGGGGTTCGGGCTGCTCAGGTGAATGAGAGCGTGACCTTGCACTCCTCGTCCTGATGGTTGATGGCACGGTCGAGCGCATGTTCGATCTGCGTGAACGGATGTATGCTCGTGCACAGCTTGTCAGGTGTGAGCTTGCCGGCGCTCATCAGCTTGATGACCTCCGGGAAGCGGCGATTGTTGAGCCTGGAACCGACCACGGTCAGTTCCTTCTTCACGATGTCGAGCTGCCTGATGGAGGAGACCTTGTCGCTGGTCCCCAACGCGACCACGCGCGCCGCGGGGCATGTCAACTGTATCGCGGCATCAAGGGACCAATCCTGGCATATGCTGTCGACCACGACGGGCATGCCCTCGCCCTGCGTGAAATCGAGCACGGCGGTTTTCAGGTCCTCGCGCGTCGTATTGACGACGCGGTCCGCGCCCATGTCCACGGCGCGTTCCAGGCGCGCGTCCAACAGGTCTGTCATCATGACGCGCGCGCCCTTGGCCCTTGCGACCTGCATGATGCAGTTCCCGATGGGGCCGCTGCCCATGACCAGCACGCTGTCGTCCGCGGATATGGAGGCCCTGGCGCTGACCTCGGCGCCTATGCTGTACGGTTCGATCGCGCACAGATGCTCAAGCGGTATGCCGGCCGGGTCAACGGCATACACGTCCTTTGCGGGCGCCACGACGTATTCGGAGAAACCGCCGTCGCGGTGCACGCCGCAGACCTCGAGTTTGGCGCACACGTTCGGAAAGCCATGCGTGCATGCGTAGCAGTGCCCGCAGGCGCGCACGGGATCCACGGCGACGTGATCGCCCACGCGCACGCTGCTGACAGAGATGCCGACGGCTTCCACGATGCCGCCAAACTCATGACCTATGATGCGCGGATATGTCGCCAGCGCGTTCGTGCCCCTGTAGATGCCGATGTCTGAGCCGCAGATGCCGCCGGAACAGACCTTGACGAGCACCTCATCATCGCGCTTGATCTCTGGCTTTGGGACATCGACGATGCGGATCTCCATGGGACGTTCGACCAGTACAGCTTTCATCGCTATTCCTCCTTGCCTTTGGTATGTGAATTCACATCATTCCTTGCATATTCCGCAGGATGGGCATATAAAAGGACGGCTTCAAATCTATGAAGTCGTCCAATTGTATCACAAGACGGAAACGCGCGTCAAGCGCCAAAGTTCGCGGTGTACTCTCCGATGATCTCCGGGATGAACGCGCCGGACTCGGAAACTACGTTCTCCTCGGCGTCCGTCCAATTATGG
>SVGK01000193.1 GCA_015056395.1 Clostridiales bacterium | reverse complement strand
GCGCGCCAGAAGGGATTCGAACCCCTGACCCACGGCTTAGAAGGCCGTTGCTCTATCCGGCTGAGCTACTGGCGCAACTTTCATCGTAAAGCAAGAGTCATATCCCGCCGACATTTAGATATTATACCAGTTGTTGCCCGACTTGTCCATACCCTTTGGCCTTAGTTTGAATTTTTTACATTATGGCCCCGCCTGTCGAACGCGACGGCCTGTATGATGTTCAGCACGGCCGCCACAAGGTATGACGCTATAGCCGCCCAGTGTATCACGAAGGGCTGTCCCGTATATCCGGACGCGATGGCGCCCGTGGCGATGTCCGCGGGTATGAACAGAAGCAGTATCAGCGCTATGCAGGCAAAGCCGTTCTTTTTGAGCAGCATCGTCACCAGTATGCCCGTCCACAGCACGCCCAGCCATATCGCGGCGACGGGTATCGCCACGCGCCAGACCCACACGCCGCCTATGCCCATGCCGTTTCTGAGTATGGACTGCGTGAGCACGAGCTCGAGCATCGTCAGCACGGAAAAGCAGGCCATGGCCTTTATGAAGCGGAACGAATACGTCTGTATGTATACCAACACGGGCACCACCAGCACCACGATCGCGCCGGACACGATCCACGCCCATGTGACCGCATTATCCACGGCATAGTTCACGATCATGCAGATGATGGCCGCCAGCGCGCCGATCACCACGATGCTCCAGCGCAGATAGCGCTGCTCCGTGTCGAACTCGTCCCACGCCTGGCGGTAGGGTAGCTTCAGGCGAAACTCGCCGCGCGAGCGCGCATAGAGGCTGCGGCAGGATTCACACGTGCGCACATGCTCCGCGATCATGCGCGTGGACGCACGGCTCTCCCTCCCCTTCAGGGCGATCAGGTCCTGCACGATCTCGCACTCTCGGTTCTTCACAGCGTCCACCTCCGTTCCACCTTATCTATTATACAATATCGACGCGGACGATGTAAAGCGTCCTTATAAAAAAGATCGGGCAGCGGGCCTGTTCATGCCCGCTGCCTCAGCTCGTCCGGCCAGAGTATGCGGACCGGTACGCCGAGCTCCCGTGCGTAGCTCACGGTCATGGCCGTGCCGCCTTCAAGGCCGTCGTAGGCCGCGAGCAGCAGGTCCGCGTTCTCCACCAGATAGCGGTTCCGCCTGAACATGCAGCCCCGGCTGTACTCATGCGCAGTCGCGGTCACGATGTCTGCCTGCTCGAACAGCCGGTCATGCCTGCGCCTGAGCGCATCGTCCCACCGCGCGGCCTGGCCGTCGAAGGGCGAGACCATCTCGAGCAGTATCCACGGATATGTCGCCTTGAGCTCAAGCACCGTCTCCGCGGCGAACATGTCCATGCCCATGGCGCCGCCCGATATGAAGTGAGCGTAGCCCTGGCCGATCATCGCCTCGATCTCGCTGTACAGGCGTGCCTTGAAGAGGCGGCACAGCGCGCTCTTCTCATCGTAGCCGAACGGCATCTTCGCAGGCCTGTAGCCTGTGAAGGCGCAGCGCCTGTAGCTGCGCTGGGCGGGCCGCCTTATCCGGTTAAGCACAGGGGACGCCATCCGCTTCCCTGCGCGCGCGTTCCTCGGACAGCTCCTGTGCGAGCACCTCCAGCGCGTCCGTGCGTGTGATGGCGCGCATCGTCACAAGGCCGGCCACGTAGCCCGCGAGCGCGATCAGTATCACCAACAGTATCTGTGCCGTCGTCATGCATCGTTCCTCCTATGCGATCGTCTCCATGGGCTTCGGCGCGCACGCCGTGAGCGCCGCCTCGGCCGCCTCCGTCGCGCCGTACTCCGTGATCTTCAGCCTGCGCGGGCGCGCCGCGCATCCGGACAGTATCCCGTCTTCGATCAGGTCGTGGATGTACACGGAGACCGTCGACGTGGAGCGTATCCCCGTGCCCAGCGCGATCTCGCGGAACGAAGGGCTGAAGCCGTTGTCCGCATAGAAATCGCGTATGAAGCGCAGCACGCGCACGCGATTCAGCGATCTGCGCGCGCTCTTTTCCCTCTGCATCATGCATTCTCCTCCCTTCGCTCTACGAACCATCGTCCCGGCATGGGATCGCCGTACTGCAGGCTGTGTTCAAAGAACAGATACGTCTCCCTGCCCATCACCCGCACGGTGTACCTGTCGCCCTGGCCGCCCGCACGCATGGCCGCTGACGGGCGCACATCCAGCACGCGGTCGATGGCGTAGATGCGCCCGTCCTCCCACTGTATGTTTTCCGGCAGCATCTTTCCCTCTTCCGTAAAACGCACCTCGACCGGCACGTAGACCTTTATGTTCCTTCCCGCCGTGCGCATGGGCTCACCGCCTTTTGCCGCGCCGCGCATCCATGGCCGCCAGCGCGCGCGCTTCCCGGGCATCCGCGCGCCTGTCGTCCGTCACGGCGCCCAGCACGCGCCCGAACACATACACCTGGTCGTCCGGCCCGGGCACGATCACGCCGTAATGCGGATTGTGCGAGTGCAGGCCGTCCGGCCGGTATTCCTTGACGAAGGCCTCTCCCGCCACCGAGAACACGCCGATCTCCCCGGGCTGCAGCTGTTTGGTGCGCTCGACGAATATTTGATCCCCGTCGCGGAACGTCGGCAGCATACTGTCGCCGCTGACCGTCATGATGACGTCCGCGCGCCGCGCCTCGGGACAATCCCGCACATAGACCGTCTCGCCCTCGTAGCGCTCCTCCAGCGGATTGCCCGTGCCCGCGGAGGCCGGCAGGTCGATCGACACGATGCGCACGAAGTCGCGGCGCAGATGGTCTTCGAACGCGCGCCTCTCGTTGCGCATGATCGAATCCATCAGATCGTCCACGCTCGCGCGCTGGTACTCCGTCAGCCCGCGGTATGCGCGCAGGTGCTCCCATTCCGCATCAGTGAGCCTCCCCTCGCGGGGCGGCAACGCGAACAGCGCATCCGCCGACACGTCCAGCGCCTCGCACAGGCGTGCGATGTTGTCTATGGACGGGTTCGAATGTCCGCTCTCCCAATTCGTCACGGCGTTCTTCGTCACGCCCAGCTTCTCCGCAAGCTGCGGCTGGTTCATCCCGCGCATGACGCGCAGCGCGCGTATCCTGCCGCCAAGCGTCGCGTCGGGAAAGCCAAGCACATTGTCCCGCATGCCGAACACCCCCTGTCGCTTTCACTGTCCATATTATAGCACACAACTGCTTACCTTTCAATATCCTTTTAAAATATCACATTCTGTTCGCCTTGTTATATATAAGGTAAGCAATCGTGTGCTTCCGGGCATTGCATTTTACTTGACAAACGCGCGCCGCGCCGCCTATAATACGCGTGGGATCCGCGCGCGTCCGTGGTTGAAAGTCGATGCCAGTCGCAGGCGAAACGATCCACGTAACCCGGGTAAGATCCCGGTGAGCATGGTGCGGCTTAGATGTAAGTCCGGCCGGCTTCATGGAAGCCGAGAGGGCCAGTAGTGGGGAGGCCGAAGTCCTTAGGAGCGAACGTCCCGGCCGGCGAGTGTGGGGTCAAAGACCAGGTCGGGCGCGCGGGTCCCGGTTTTTTATAATGTCTCGTACAATACCAAACCACGCTTTTCTACTTTTTTATCCCACAAATTCGACATATCGCTTCTCTTTGCCCCGCACATTTGGGCACACAATGTCGGCCGTCATAATGGCCTCGACGTTCCTATCATAGAAACAGACGCAAACCCTGTTTAGATGTCTGATAAACGCCGGCTCATAATTATGCTTGCATCACTTTTAGCCTCCTGCTGATCACGTAGTGTATTCTTCCAAGAGAAAGTATGCGAGCCATCGTGGTTCCAATACCTGCGAACGTACCATTGGGCTCCCTTATCGTCAAAATGATAAAGACTGCTCGTTTGACCTATCTCCAATTTCGCAAAAAAAGCCTTCCCGAGAAGGAAGGTTTATGTTGTCGACATAATCGTTTATGGCATAAAGCTATTGGAAAGACGCGTAATTCCGCACTCCCCCTTGAAAATCGAAAGGGTACACCCCTCGTCGACCCGAACCGTGAAGGATTCGCCAACACTTTTCACGTAACCGTTTTCAATTGGTTCTCCGTTTGCGTCAATCGTAGCGACAAATACGTATTTCTCGCCCTCATATATCTTAAGGGCTGTGAGCACATAAGTCCCAGCTTTTATATCCACACCTTCGACATACTTACCTTCTGTCAGTATATCTCCGGAATACCTTGCGTTCATCTCCTCGGTTATGGCATTTCTCATCTCTATCAATTCGTCCGTCGTCATGGACGCATAGTCCAAACCTTCAGCCGCGCAACCACACCCAAACAGCACAACCATCAGCAAAACCGCAAACCTCTTCATGAACATCTCTCCTTAATCAACTCGAACGTTTAATCTTCACTCCAACTCGATGCAACTGTTCTTCATAGATTCCATCACCGACGAATTGGCCGGCGGATCAAGCCCGATAAACTCTTTTCATCACTATTTTCCGTCGGCATCACCTCTCACCTCCATTATACCACAACTTTTTACCTGTTTTCAACACCAAACATTGAACTGATTCCATTATGATTGATTTTTATACGTATAAACGTCATCCGAGAATATCAGTCAGAAGTTCCGTCAAGCGTGTCTATCACAGCCTGATCACTCTCTTTACCACTCACTTCGGAAGATGTAGCAGCACTCTTGCTTGCGTCGCGTCATCAATCATGCTATAATAGAAAATGGACAGAAAAACATGTCTTGCATAGTTCCAACCTATGTCAAATTATAAACCATTCCATATTAACATCGGCAAACGTGAAGTAAAAACAGATCGGGCGAACGGATCCCAGTTTTTATCCACTGAACGAATGCTTTATGACAAAACCAATGATGGGAGATTCCATATGCTGATCGTCGACATCGTCATACTCGTCGCGGGTTTCTTCGCGCTCATCAAGGGCGCCGACTGGTTCGTGGACGGCAGCTCGGGCATCGCAAGGCGCTTCCACGTGCCGCAGCTCATCATAGGGCTGACCATCGTTGCGCTCGGCACGAGCGCGCCGGAGCTGGCGGTCAGCACATCGGCCGCGCTGCAGGGCTCCAATGAGATCGCGCTCAGCAACGTCGTGGGATCGAACATATTCAACCTGCTGTGCGTGCTCGGCGTATGCGCGCTGTTCAGGCCCGTGCCCGTGGACAAGGGCATCATCAAGAGGGATTTCCCGCTGTCCATCGCCGCGACCGTGGCGGTATTTGCCTGCGCTTGCGCGCCCGCGTTCATGGCCGGCGGCGTGCAGTATGCCTCCATGGAGGCGACGATCGGCACGATCAGCCGACCGCTGGCCGCGGCGCTGGTCGTCGCGCTGATCGTATACCTGCCCCTCCTCGTGTCCGATGCGAAAAGGCATCCCGCGCAGGA
>SVGK01000013.1 GCA_015056395.1 Clostridiales bacterium | reverse complement strand
GCGGAAATGGCGGCTGATAGCCGCCGCTACGGATCACGTGGTTTGCGGATGTAGCTGCGCAAACAGCACGGGATCGCCTTGAGTCGACAGCGTTGCCGGGAAGAGAATGTCACCAGCCGAAGATACATCGACGCTCCGCCGGCCATTGATTCTGAATTCTGAATTCTTAATTCTGAATTCCCATCTACCCCGCGGCCTTCAGCCCGTCCTCCGTCACGATGCAGAGCGCCGAGAGCACCTCTTTGACCGTCTCCACGGGCGTGATCTCGAGCGCGTCCTTCACCTCCTGCGCGACGTCCTTCAGGTCGCGCACGTTCTCCTTCGGTATGAACACGCGCTTCACGCCGGCGCGCTGCGCTGCCATGAGCTTCTCAGGCAGCCCGCCTATGGGGCCCACGCCGCCCTGCAGCGAGACCTCGCCCGTCATGGCGACGTCCGGCGGCACGGGGATGTCCGTCAGCATGGACGCAAGCGCCGTCGTCAGCGTGATGCCCGCCGACGGCCCGTCCTTGGGCGTCGCGCCGTCCGGCACATGTATGTGCAGGTCGTGCTCTTCCAGCGCCTGCGCGCGCTCGGGCAGCATGGCCTTTGCGAGGCTCATGGCGATCTGCGCCGACTCCTTCATCACGTCGCCAAGCTGTCCGGTGATCGTGCGCTTGCCCGATCCGCGCGTCATGAGCGTCTCGATGGCGAGTATGTCGCCGCCCACGGGCGTCCACGCAAGGCCTGTCACGACGCCCGGGCGCACCTTGTCCGGCACCTGGCGGCGCGGCAGCGGCTGCGCGTCCAGCATCTCCGGAAGATCCCCGGGCCCGACGGTCAGCCTGCACGACGGGTCGTCGACCAGGCGCACCGCGGCGCTTCGGCACAGCTGGTCCATGCGCTTCTTGAGCCCGCGCACGCCGGCCTCGCGCGTGTAGGCGCCTATGATCTCGTCGATCGCCTCGTCCGTGACGCTGAGCGCGCCCTCCGGCAGGCCCATGGCTTGTATCGCCTTCGGCAGCAGGTGCTTCTGCGCGATGTCGCGCTTCTCGATCGGCGTGTAGCCACGGAAGCGTATGACCTCCATGCGGTTCAAGAGCGGCTCCGGTATCGTGTCCAGCGTGTTCGCCGTGCAGATGAACATCACGTCGCTCAGGTCGAAGGGCACGTTCAAGTAGTGGTCCGTGAACGAGAAGTTCTGCTCCGGATCCAGCACCTCAAGCAGCGCGCTGGCGGGATCGCCGTTGTAGGACTGCGAGAGCTTGTCCACCTCGTCGAGCACCATCACCGGGTCGGACGCGCCGCACTTGTGTATGCCGTCGATGATGCGGCCGGGCATGGCGCCTATGTAAGTGCGCCTGTGGCCGCGTATGTCCGCCTCGTCGCGCACGCCGCCCAGCGACACGCGCACGTACTTGCGGCCGAGCGCGCGGGCGATGCTCTCGCCTATGGAGGTCTTGCCCGTGCCGGGGGCGCCCACGAAGCAGAGTATCGATCCGGACTGACGGCCCTTCAGCCGCATGACGGCGATCTGCTGCAGTATGCGCCTCTTGACGCTGTCCAGCCCCGCGTGGTCGGCGTCCAGCGCCGCGCGGGCGCGGTCCATGGATATGGGCTCCGCCTCCGCCTTCTTCCAGGGCAGGCTGGTCAGCAGGTCCAGCCAGTCGGTCAGCATGCCGGCCTCCGGGCTGTTGGCGCCCTCGCCCCTGATGCGGTTCAGCACCTTGCGGCCTTCCTTGAGGGCGGTCTCGTTCATGCCCGCCTCCTCGAGCTTCAGCTCAAGGCGGCGCACCTCGGACACGTTCTCCGGGTGCATGGCGTCCAGCTCCTTCTGCAGATACTCGATCTGCTTCTTCAGCGCGGACTCACGGTAGAGCTTTTCGTGGTCCTCCTGCTGGTGGGACTGCGCGGCCGTCTGCAGGTCGACGCGCTCGAGCCCCTCCAGAAGTATGCGCTCCACGGCGTCGAAGCGTTCGGACAGGCTGTCCTGCTCAAGCAAGGCGTAGCGGTCCTCGGCCGACACGTCCATCCACGGCGACATGGCCGCGGCGACGGTCCAGAGCGTGTCCCAGTGCGCGGCGAAGGCGCGCAGCATGCCCTCCCACTGCTTGCCGTGCGCGAAGGAGAGTATGCGGTCCTTGACCATGGTCAGGCGGCGCGCCGCGTCCGCGCGGTCCAGGTCGTCCGTCTCAGGACGGCGGGACACGGTCATGCTGAAGGACCTGTCCCTGAGCTGCGCGATCTCCTCCACGGCGATGCGGTTCTGCATGTCGATCACGGTGAAGCTGTCGGAGGAGGCCTCGGACACGACGCCGGCCACGCCCAGGGGCCTGAAGCTCTCGGCGGTGGGCGCTTCGCGGTCGGCGTCGTCCTTGCGTATGAGCAGCGTGACGCGCTCGCCCGTGACGGGCGCCTTGCCGGTCAGCTTCCGGTAGAGCGCCGACTGGAGATAGAGCTTTCCGCCAGGCAGCACGATGGTATTTTGAATGGGAAGTACAGCCATGTGTACACCTCCTCGATACTTTGACAGGTGTCAAGTTTTGTATATCATACAACATGCCTTGACACCTGTCAAGTATTTTGCTATAATGTTTACAATTCGTCAAAAGGAGATGGGCGCATGTACTGCGGCAGCAACAAGACGGCGCTGGCTTCGCAGCGGCAGATCGCGGAGGCGATGATGGTGTTGATACGCGAAAAGCCGTACCGGGAGATCACCGTCAGCGAGCTGTGCCGGCAGGCGGGCATATCGCGTCAGACGTTCTATACGCTGTTCACCTCGCGCGAGAACGTCGTGGTGTTCACGCTGCAGGCGCAGGCCTGCGACGCGCCGGGCGCGCCGCGGCCCGGGCGGCCGGCGGAGGACGCGCACGGCCTGCGGCAGCTGTGCCGCGGCTACAGCGAATACATACAGCGCAACAGCGCGCTGATCAAGCTGCTGGTGGAGAACCGCCTGGACCACTTGCTCTACGACAGCCTGTGCGAAGCGCTGGAGGCGTGCGGCTGCTTTTTGAGCGGCGAGGACGACTGCACGCGCAAATACGCCGCGAGCTTTTATGCCGGCGGCGTGTCCTGCGTGGCGCGGCGCTATGCCCAGGAAGGCTGCACGTCCACGGCAAAGCAGCTGGAGGCGCTGCTCGCGGCGATGTTCTCGGGGAAGTGGTATTGAGGGAGAAGAGGGAAGTCTGCCGTGCGATGATATGCGTCGGGACGGCCGACGTTTTCGAATGAGAGGGAAGGCAGGGATGTGCGGACACATGGGGCGTCCCTGCGGGCCGGTGGAAGGATGTGCGCTCACGCGCGGGCGGTCGCCATGAATGGCGTCCCTACGGCAGCACTCGGGGCCGTGCGTCCACCATTATGTCGTTGTGAACATATACGCACGGTACGTCGGTTTGTCCCCGTAGCGGCGGCCTCCAGGCCGCCATGCTCCCACATGTGCAGGGGTAACGCGGACGCCATGAACGACCTCCCTGCGGGACGTCTCCGCGTGATCGAATTATTGTCTGCATAAGAGCATATCGCGAGGCCCTGTCCTTCGTCCACATATAAAGCCAAAGACAAAATCGAAGGTGCTGCCGGAGGGATCGTTCCCCCGCCGTGCAGCACCTTCGACCTATTTCGGATCCATATCCCGATCCGCCGCCCCATCATAAACCGAACGGCCTTCCGTTCCCGGCTATTGATTCTTAATTCTGAATTCTTAATTCTGAATTACCTTCCGCACTATCCTCATCCGCGTCCCCGTGTCCTGTATCAGCAGATCCCCCCGCATGCGCGCCAGATGCCAGGCGGTGTATATGTCGCCCGCAGAGCCGCTCGTGTTCGCGATCTGTACGGTCCAGAGGGGCCAGAACCACAGGCCGCCCAGGCGCAGCGCGAGCGCGCTGATCGCGACGCCCCACACCGCGACGGGCGCGAGCGCGGTGACGATGTGGCCGCGCCTGTCGAACCATACCGCGCTGCCGCACCACGCATAGGGAAGGCGCAGGCCGTAGCGCGGCTTCACGCCGCTCAGCGCGTACATCACGATGCCGTGCGTGAGCTCGTGCAGGGGGATGTATGCGATGTGCAGAAGCAGCGTCACGGCGAGCATCCACCAGTTGTCCAGATAGTCCCTGAGCGCGACGCCCTTCGGGGCGAGCGCGATGCCGGGCAGTATCGTCGCCGCGGTCAGCACAAGTGACAGCACCAGCAGAGCCTTCATCTGTCGGCGGTCGCGCGTGAAGTCGATCGATTCGACGTGCCTGTAGCCGGCCGGCAGCCTCCTGAAGTTCACACGGCCTCCCAGCGGCCGCTCGCGCCGCAGGGCAGCACGCCGCCCGCGGTGACGGGCAGCACGACCTCGTCCGCCGTGACGCGCCCGCCGTGCGTGCGCGCGACGGTCATGGTCAGCATGTTGTTGAGCACAGCCGGCTGCAGACCCGTAGTGTAGCTGTTGATCAGCATGAACAGCGCGTCCTCCGCCAGTATCTTCTCGCACGCGCTGACCAGCCCGTAGAGCTCGTTCTCGAGCTTCCAGACCTCGCCCCCGGGCCCGCGGCCATAGCTGGGCGGGTCCATGAGTATGCCCTGATAGGCGTTGCCGCGGCGCTGTTCGCGCGCCACGAACTTGAGCGCGTCGTCCACGATCCAGCGCACGCGCGTCTCGTCGATGCCGGCGAGCTTGCGGTTCTCGCCCGCCCACTGCACCATGCCCTTCGCGGCGTCCACGTGCGTCACGTGCGCGCCCGCGTGGGCGCACGCCAGCGTCGCGCCGCCTGTATAGCCGAACAGGTTGAGCACGCGTATGGGCCTGTCGGCGGCGCGTATCAGCTTTGCCATCCAGTCCCAGTTGGCGGCCTGCTCCGGGAAGAGCCCCGTGTGCTTGAAGCCCGTGGGGTGCACGTAGAACCTGAGCGCGCCGTATTCGACCGTCCAGCGCTCCGGCAGCTTTCTGAAGAACTCCCATTCGCCGCCGCCCTTCTGCGAGCGGTGGTACGTCGCGTCCGGATTGGCCCAGCGCGCGGGCTGCTGTTTTGGCCATATGGCCTGAGGATCCGGGCGTCTGAGTATGACGTCGCGCCAGCGCTCAAGCTTTTCGCCGTCGCCGGTGTCCAGTACCTCGTAATCCTTCCAGTCGGATGCTGTGATCATAAAAACACCTCACTCCACGTCCATGCGCAGCACCACCATGTCCTTGAGCGTCACGCCGTCTTCCACGATGGGGGGATGGTAATTGTCCGTAAAGAAATCCCTGCGCACGTGGTCGGGCCTGAAGCCGAACCGCTCGTAAAACGGCACGGTGGACGGGTCCGTGCCGACCTCTATGTGCCTTGCGCGCGTGCGGCAGAGGTTCAGCAGGTGCTCCACAAGCCTTGTGGCG
Source organism: Clostridiales bacterium (assembly GCA_015056395.1). Taxonomy (GTDB): domain Bacteria; phylum Bacillota; class Clostridia; order Christensenellales; family Aristaeellaceae; genus Faecivicinus. Next base: position 18,409 of record SVGK01000013.1, on the reverse strand, counting down.
TAGCCCTGTCCGCGCCGGGCCGGGTCCGTCGCCAGGTTCATCAGCTCGATCACGTCCGCCTCCGTCTGCCTGAGCACCGCCACGGACGCGGTCTGTCCGTCGACCGTCAGCGCGTAGAGCTCGCCGTCGGGCAGGTAGCGCGCGATCATATCGTCGCTGGGGTCAGCCAGCCTGAGCAGCGGCATGTAGGCCTCCTTGCCCGCGTGTATGCGCCTGACCTCGACGGGGGCCAGCTGTCCGTCCGCCCAGTGCCTGCGGCACAGCGCGACGTAGCTCTCGTTGCCGCCGATCATGATCTGTTCGCCGGCCTTGACCACGCGCCCGCCTGCCATGCGAGCGTTGAACGTGGCCTTGCGTCCGCACCAGCACACGGTCTTGATCTCCTCGATCGTGTCCGCCCAGGCCATCAGCCAGGTGCTGCCCTCGAACAGGTTGCCCTGGAAGTCCGCGCGCAGCCCGTAGCATATCACGGGTATGCCCTTGCGGTCGACGATGTCCACCAGCGCCTGCACCTGCGCCTTCGTCAGGAACTGCGCCTCGTCCACGATGAGGCAGTCGTACCGCGTCACGTCGATGTCGCCCAGCTCCTCCACGAAGCGGCAGGGGGCGCGCAGCCCCGAGCGCGAGCCCACGTACCTTGCGCCGTCGCGGTCGTCCAGCCGGGGCTTCAGCATGAGCGCGCGCTGCCCGCGCTCGGCGTAGTTGTACTGTACCATGATGGCGTTGGCGGTCTTCGAAGATCCCATCGCGCCGTAGCGAAAATAGAGTTTTGCCATAGAGCAACTGTCCCTCACATGTTTATTTGCGCCGCATCGCGCGCGGCGTGAACTGCTTTCTGCTCCTTTGTATCTCCTCGGCCAGCGCGTCCATCTCGTCGCACAGGCGGTCGTTCTCCCGAAGCATGCGCCTGTTGAGCCTGAGGCAGAGCGCCACCACCAAAATGGCCAGCGCGGCGGAGGCGGCGCGCAGCACCAGCGGCGTGCCGCGCGCGCCGGGGAACAGGGCCATCAGGAACACATTCACCGCGATGGCGACCGCCAGCGCGCAGACCGCCCATATCCACAGCCGCCTGCGCCTCGCATCCAGCGCGAGGCGCGTCCTGTCCATTTCCTCCCAGCGGGAGAGCGGATCGTTCATCGCTTATGCTACCTCCGTCGCGCTGACGCGCCTGAAATCTCGCTTCGCTCCATGAATAGAGCCTATGCCCCGCAGGGCAAATCACGCCCGCAGGGCAAATCATGCCCGCAGGGCAAATCACGCGCCAAAGGCGTATTTCACTCCTTCCTCGCGCGCAGCCTGATGCGCACATAATCCACGATCCACGTGCCGTCTCTGAGCAGCACCGGCGCGAGCGTCTCCTCCGCCTCGCATATGATCGCGTCCGTCTCTTCGTCGTCAAGCCCCGCTTCCAGAAACGGATGCATGTCGAACATGCGTATCCAGGCCGCCAGCCCCTCAGGCTGCGGCGTGGGCCGGTCGAACAGGAGCGCCGTGTCGACCAGGAAGCCGGCGCGTTCGAGCATGGGCGCGTACTGCCCGATGGTCGGGAAGTAAAAGCGGAATGCGTAGTCGAGCCCGCGCGAAGCGAATATCGACCGAAGGGCGGCGTGCACCCTTTCCGCGCAGCCGAAGCCGCCGAACTCGCACACGAACTGGCCGCCCGGCTTCAGGTTGCGCGCGATGTTTGAAAGCATGGCCTGCTGCCTGTCCGCGTCGATCCAGTGCAGCACGGCGTTCGAGAAGACCGCGTCCGCGGGACCGACGTCGAACGTCACGGCGTCTCCCTTGAGGAGCGTCGCGCCGGGCAGGGCCGCCCGCGCCAGCGCGAGCATCTCGTCGGATGCGTCCACGCCGGTCACACGGTAGCCGCGCTCTATGAGGCGCTTTGTGAGCTGCCCGTTGCCGCAGCCCAGGTCGATCACGTGGCTGCCCTTTGGCACGGTGATGAGGTCCATCACCGCCTCGCCATAGGCGGGCACGAAGCCGAAGCCGCGGGCATAGCCTTCGGCGTCCCAGCGTATGTTCATGCTTCCTCCAGTATCGCGTCTATCCGCGCCAGCTCCTCCTCGGTGAACTTCGCCGCGTGCACGGCCCTGACGTTTTCCGCGATCTGTTCCGGGCGGCTGGCGCCGATCAGCGCGCTGGTCACGACGTCGTCGCGCAGCACCCAGGCAAGCGCCATCTGCGCAAGCGTCTGCCCGCGGTCCCGCGCGATCTCCGAAAGCGCGCGCACCTTTGAAAGCTTGTCCTGCGTGATGCTCTCGGGCTTCAGGTACCGCGGGTCGTGCGCGGCGCGCGAGTCGGCGGGTATGCCGTCCAGGTACTTGCCCGTCAGCAGCCCGTTCGCCAGCGGCGCGAAGCAGATGCATCCCACGCCCTCTTCGCGCAGCAGGTCGGTCAAGCCGCCCTCGATCCAGCGATCCAGCATGGAATAGCGCGGCTGCTCGATCAGGCACGGCGTGCCCAGCGCACGCAATGTGTCAATGGCGTGCTTCGCCTCGGCCGGGCGGTAGTTGGATATGCCCACATACAGCGCCTTGCCGCTTCTGACGATCCGGTCCAGCGCGCCCATGGTCTCCTCGATGGGCGTGTCCGGGTCGGGGCGATGGTGGTAGAATATGTCGACATAGTCCACGTGCATGCGCTTCAGTGACTGATCCAGGCTCGCGATCAGGTACTTGCGGCTGCCGTGGTCGCCGTAGGGCCCGGGCCACATGTCGTAGCCCGCCTTCGTGGAGAGCACCAGCTCGTCGCGGTGGGTGTGCCAGTCGCGGTCCATGTGCACGCCGAAGTTGCGCTCGGCCTCGCCGTAGGGCGGGCCATAGTTGTTGGCCAGGTCGAAGTGCGTGATGCCCGCGTCGAAGGCCGCGCGCAGTATCGACTGCTGCACGCCGAACGGCGTGATGTCGCCGAAGTTGTGCCAGAGCCCCAGCGATATGGCCGGGAGCATGAGCCCGCTTCGGCCGCAGCGGCGGTAGACCATGTCGTCATAGCGGGCGGGGGAGGGGATATATGTCATGGGGGCATCCTCCTTCGGGGGGCGGTCGGGGAAGGGACATCTCATGCTACAAGTATACCCAAAGATCCCGGAATGGTCAACGCCCTGCGGGAAAAAACATGGGGCGCAGTACCTGGTATGAGACGCTTGCTTTCTACGATGAGAGAAGCTGACATGATGAGGGGGACCAGCGCTGGCTGTACTGTACTTATAACAAACGGTTGTGCTATTCCCTTCAAACACCTTGCCCTTGCAACATCGCCATCCATCGGTTACAATAGAGTTATCGAAGTGCGAGAGGAGGGGGAAACGGGGTCATCATGTCCACCACAAACCATTCCATGCCTGAGTTGGACCGCCTGCGCGCAGAGAACGCCATGCTCAGGTCGCTGTTGCAGGCGCATGGGATCGATATACCGGAACGTGCGGCGGAGACAGCTTTGATCAAGGGACCGGTCGATCCGACGGAGACAGGGGTAACCAGGCGAAGTTCGTTGTCGGACAAGATCGCCCTCTTCATGTCCCTCTTTCGAGGACGATCGGATGTATTTGCTCGACGGTGGGAGAGCAGGGACGGCCGTGCGGGGTACAGTCCTGCATGCAAAAACGAATGGCGGAAGGGTGTTTGCCTCAAACCGAAGGGAAGGTGCGCGGACTGCCTTCACGCGGAGTATCTGCCATATGATGAGGTGGCCGTGGCGGCGCATCTGAGCGGGCGCTGCGTGTTGGGCATCTATCCGCTGTCGACCGACGAGACCTGTCGCTTTCTCGCCATGGACTTCGACAAAGATAGCTGGCGCGACGATGTGGGGATCGTTGCCCGCACTTGTCGTGAACAAGGTGTTCCATGCTCTGTAGAAGTTTCGCGCAGCGCAAACGGAGCACATCTGTGGATCTTCTTCTCGGAGACCGTGGAGGCCGCAAAGGCACGTACGCTGGGCTCCGTACTGTTGACGCTGGCGATGCGTATGCACGCACGACTCTCCTTCAGATCCTATGACCGCATGATTCCCAACCAGGACACGATGCCAAAGGGAGGCTTTGGGAACCTGATCTCGCTGCCATTACAGGTAGCCGCAGCACGGCAAGGCGGCAGCCTGTTCGTTGACGAGCAGCTGAAGCCTTATACCGATCAATGGGTGTATCTGTCCGGCTTGGAGAGGCTGTCCGCGTCACGGGTGGACGACATCGTGGCAAAGCTCCATGCGCCTCCCCTTGGGACCTTGCGGTCCGAAGAGGATGAAAACACAACTGCCTGTCGCCCGTGGCAAAGACGTACAGAACAGATGGATATCGATGATGTCCCGCGTGAAGTCGAGGTCACACTGGCCGACAGGTTGTACGTGCCCGTTCAAGGATTCTCCAACCGTGCGCAAAACCGGATGAAGCGCCTGGCGGCCTTTCGAAATCCTACATTCTACCGCGCGCAGGCCATGCGCATGCCGGTTTGGAACATACCGCGCGTGATCTGCTGCGCTGAGTATTATAATGATGTCCTGACGCTGCCCCGCGGCTGCGTGGAAGAATTGGCAGCCTGGCTAAAGGGAAACCACGTCGAGGCTCATTTCCATGACGAGCGCTGTCAGGGGAAAACCATCGATGTAGGCTTCAATGGAACGCTGCGCGGAGAACAGATCGAAGCGTTGAAGGCTTTGTCTGACTTCGACACTGGCATACTCTCGGCGACGACGGCCTTTGGAAAGACAGTCGTAGGTGCAGCGCTGATTGCCGAAAAGAAGGTCAATACCCTCATACTGGTGCATCGAGCCCAACTGATGGACCAATGGAAGGAGAGACTCGAGCAGTTCCTTACGATCCGTGAGGAGTTACCGCCGTCGAAACACAAGGCTTCCAGGAAGAAACGCGAGCTCATCGGGTCGTACGGCGCGGGTCGGGATACGCGTGCCGGCATCATAGACATCGCCATGTTGCAGTCCATGGGAAAGCCAGACGATATCCGCCCGTGGATACGGGACTATGGCATGGTCATCGTGGATGAATGCCATCATGTCCCCGCCGTCAGCTTTGAGCAGGTCATGAAGGCTGTGCATTCAAAGTATGTCTATGGCCTGACTGCCACCCCCAAAAGGCAGGATGGCCATCATCCCATATTGCACATGTACCTTGGCGCGATACGTTATCACGTGGATGCGAAGCAGCAGGCGCGTGAACGACCTTTTTCACACGTAATGATCCCCCGATTTACCGGTACGGGATTTCGAATCGACACAGACAGTAAGGCGCCCGCCATAAGCCAGTATTATGATCAGATCCTGAAGGATGACCTGCGCAATGACCTGATCGTACAGGATGTGCTGGAATGCCTGGAGACCGGCAGGAATTGCCTTATATTGAGCGAAAGGGTCGAACATGTGCACAGACTTGCAGAGCTTCTGCGCACACAGGGCAAAATAGTGCACATGCTGGCCGGCGGCCTGACCGGCGCGAAGAGGAACGAGCAGCTTGAGTCCTTGAAGTCCGCGCCCAAGGATGTGCCTCTTGTCGTCTGCGCGACGGGCAGGTACATCGGCGAAGGCTTTGACGATGCGCGGCTTGATACTCTGTTTCTGACCATGCCCATATCATGGCATGGTACGCTTGCGCAGTATGTCGGCAGATTGCACCGCCTGCACGAGGGGAAGCATGAGGTCCGCGTCTATGATTACATCGACAACAGTGCGGCGATGCTTGAGAAGATGTATCAAAAGCGGCTCAAGGGGTATGCGGCCATAGGTTACTCCGTGACCGCGGGACGCGAATCGCCGCTGGGCAGCGACATCATCTATGACCAGGATACGTTCCAGGCGTGTTTTCTTGAGGATATCACGCGGGCCGAAAAGGGTATAACGATCGTAAGCCCTTACGTCACTGTGAAGCGCGTGAGATGGATCGGACAAACCCTTGCCGCGTGTGCCCGAAAAAGGGTGAAGGTGTGTGTCGTCACGCGCAGTCCGGAGACGCTGCCTCGGGGCTCGCGCGACGCGGCATCTGCGGCTATACAAATGCTGCGACTTCAGCAGGCCGATGTGATCTGCCGCGAAGGCATCCATCAAAAGTATGCCGTGATGGACGATAGCATCGTCTGGTATGGCAGCGTCAACCTGCTGAGTTTCGGCGCATCTCAAGAGAGCATGATGCGGCTCAACAGCAGCAGCATCGCGCGGGCATTGCTGGCGGAGATATGACGGGAACGACGTATGGGAACAAATTTCTTCCCGGCTGATAGGATTCGGAGGCCTGCGCGCAGAATAATATCATACGGAACGGAAATACACGTAAAGGAAGGTAAGTGACATGACATTCGAAACGCTGCACAGCGACATGGTCGCCGCCATGAAGGCGCGCGACAAGCAGAGGAAGGGCGTGCTGTCCACGCTGATCGCCGACGTGAAGAAGGCCGCGATCGACGCGGGCACGCGCGAGGACATACCCGAGGCGCTGGTGGACCAGGTCATACTCAAGTCGCAGAAGACGGCGAAGGAGCAGCTGGACACCTGTCCGGACGAGCGCACGGAGCTCAAGGCGGAGTACCGCTACAACTACGAGGTGATCAGCGAGTACGCGCCGCGCATGATGTCCGAGGACGAGATCAGGCGCTTCCTGGCGGAGAACTTCGCGGATGTGATCGCCACGAAAAACAAGGGCGCCATCATGAAGGCCGTGATGCCCGCGCTGAAGGGCAAGGCGGACGGCAAGGCGATCAACATGATCGTGGCCGAGCTGTGCAGGTGACGCCGCCATGTCCGCGGACAACATCGTGCGCTACGACGCCGCGTTCCTGCTCAGCTTCGAAGAGCTGGGCGCACGGCTCGAGGCTAAGGACAGGCCGGCGCTGTACCGCTTCCTGAGGGAGGCGTTCGACGGCCTGTTCCGCATGCAGCAATACTACGCCCGCGATATCGCCGAGGGCGGCGCGCCTGACCTGGAGCAGGCGGACGCACAGACGCGGCGCGAGCTGATGCGCCCGCTCACGCACAGGCAGTACCGGCTGATCGAAAGGGCGTTCCTGTCGAACGACGATGACGACGTGCTGTCAGCCGTGTGGGATTTCCTGCACGACAACGGGCGCGTCTATGAAAAGAAAGTCATGAGCACGGCGGAGCTGGCGGGGTTCTCGCTGATACTGGAACAGGCGTACTGCTGCCTGGCGCGTTCAGCAGGAGAGGGAAGCGGATCCTGAGCGGGCGTCCGCGCCCCTCGTGATATGTACGATGGAAGGTGATCGCGATGTGGAGAGGCCCGCGATGCGGCAGGACGTTCGCGCGTCAGGACCAGCAGCACTACTGCGGCAGGCCCGCTGATGTCGACGAATACATCGCGGCGCAGGACGCCGCTGTGCGGCCGCGCCTTGCGGAGGTCCGCGCGGTGCTGCGGCAGGCGCTGCCGGACGCGCAGGAATGCCTCGCCTGGTCGATGCCCACGTATCGAAAGGGCAGGAACATCATACATTTCGCCGCGTCGAAAAGGCACCTGGGCCTGTATCCCGGCGACGAGGCGGTGGCCGCGTTCGCACAGGCGCTGCAGGGCTTCGACGTGAGCAAGGGCACCATACGCATACCGTGGGACAGGGAGCTGCCGGCCGAACTGATCGCCGACATCGCCGTCTGGTGCATGGAACGGTACGGAGGGTGAGGGCGGCGCCCCAAAGCCTATGACCCGCAGCGGTGGCCCCGGGCCGCCGCGTTTTTGCAACAGCCGCAAGGAGGACATGCATGGAGACGAAGTACTACACGGTGGCGCGCATAGACGGCGACTACGCGTGGCTCCGGCGCACGGACGCGCCGGAGGACGACCTGCTGATCGTCGCGCGGGCGCTGCTGCCGGAGGCGATCGACGAAGGCACGGCGCTCAGATACGAGATGCTGCACTACGAGATCGTATGAGGATACTGATCGACGCGGACGCCTGCCCGGTCACGCGCATAGTGGAGCGCGTGGCGCGCGAGCATGACCTGCCTGTCGTGCTGCTGTGCGACACGAACCACGTGCTGCGTTCGGACTACAGCCGCATCATGGTGATCGGCGCGGGGCCGGACGCCGTGGACATCGCGCTGGCGAACCTGTGCCAAAGGGGCGACATCGTCGTCACGCAGGACTACGGCGTCGCGGCGCTCGCGCTGGGGAAGGGCGCGCGGGCGATACACCAGAGCGGGCGGTGGTACACGGACCAAAACATAGACGCGCTGCTCATGGAGCGGCACGCGGCAAAGGTCGCCAGGCGGCGGGGCAAGCACCATCTGAAGGGCCCGTCGAAGCGCACGCAGGAGGACGACAGGAGGTTCGAGGAGAGCCTGCGCGGCATGATCGAAGGCGCTTCGCGGTGAGGCGGCGCGGGAGGTATGGCCGTCCCCCGCAGCGGCGGCTGTCAGCCGGCCATTTCCGCATGGATCCCTATAACGCCGCAAGACGGATATAACGGAGGGATCGCCATGAAACTCTATCACACGGGGCAGGTCGAGATCCGCACGCCGGACATACGCCACGGCCGCGTCAACGCCGACTTCGGCCAGGGCTTCTACATGACGCCCGACGCGGACTTCACATATCGCTGGGCGCGCGCGGACGCCGTGGTCAACGCCTACGAGCTGGACCTCACGGGCCTTGACGTGCGCCGCTTCGCGCGCAGCGCCGAATGGTTCGACTACATCTACAACAGAAGGGCAAAGGACCTGCTCGAGGCCGACGTGGTCGTGGGCCCCATCGCCAACGACACGATATTCGATACGTTCGGCATCATCTCAAGCGGGTACCTGAGACCCGGGGACGCGCTCGACCTTCTGATGATCGGCCCCGAGTACACGCAGGTGGCGGTCAAGACGGACAGGGCGGCGGCGCAGCTGAAGTGGCTGGGCGCGGAGACCGTGACCGACGCCGCGGCGCACGCAGCGGCGCTCAGGGGCGAGCGGGAAGAGTACGACAGGCTGTTCGCGGCGGCGCTGGACCGCCTGCGCGCGGCGCGCTGAACAGTATGGAAAGGCAGGAACACGGCATGAGGCAGTACATCGTGGATGCGTTCACGCGCGAACCCTTCGCGGGCAACCCGGCGGCGGTGTGCGTGATGGACGACTGGCCGAGCGAGGCGTGGATGATGAAGCTGGCGATGGAGAACAACCTTTCGGAGACGGCGTTCGTCGTCAGGGAGGGGGACCGCTACCGCCTGCGCTGGTTCACGCCGGGCACGGAGGTCGAGCTGTGCGGCCACGCGACGCTGGCCTCCGCCTTCGTGGTGCTGAACGAATGCGCGCCGCGGGCGGACCAAGTGCGCTTCGAGACGCTGAGCGGCACGCTGACGGTCACGCGCAGCGGCGGTCTGTACCGCATGGACTTCCCGACATACGCGCTTCAGGAGATCCCGGTGACGGACGACATGGCGCGCGCGTTCGGCGTGCGGCCGGCGAAGGCCGTGCTGGGCCTGGATCTCGTGTGCGTGTTCGACGACGAGCGCGCCGTGCGCGACATGGCGCCGGACCGGGACATGCTCATGCGCCTGCCCGGGCGCATACAGAACGCCACCGCACGGGGAAGCGACGCGGACTGCGTGTCGCGCAGCTTCTGCCCGAAGCTGGCCGTCTACGAAGACCCCGTGTGCGGCTCCGCGCACTGCCAGATCGCCGCGTACTGGGCCGATGCGCTGGGCAGGACGCGCATACACGCCTGTCAGGCGTCGAAGCGCGGCGGGCATCTGTACTGCGAGATGCTGGGCGGAGGGCGCATCGCCATAAGCGGCGAGGCCGTGCTGGTCGCGGTGTCCGAGATCGTGGCGAAGGAAGCGTGAGGGCCGACGGGAGGAGCATATATGAAATATCGGGGCATACGCAAGATACACGAGGGGAAGTTCATCACGCGCTACGACGTGGACTACGTCACGGCGCAGGGACACGAGAAGACCTATGAGATCGTCAGCCGCAACAGGGACATACGCACGCTCGAGGACCTGCAGAACAACAGGCCGGACTCCGTGATCATGATACTGACGGACATGACCGGCGAGCGCATACTGGTCAGCCGCGAATACCGCATGGCGATGGCGCAGTGGATCTACAACTTCCCGGCGGGGCTGATCGACCCGGGCGAGACGCCAGAACAGAGCGCGAAGCGCGAGCTTTGGGAGGAGACGGGGCTCGAGCTTGCGCGCATAGACGACGTGCTGGATGGCAGCTACAGCGCCATAGGCTTCTCGAACGAGCGGAACATATGCGTGTTCGGCGCGGCGTCCGGCGAATTCCGCGAGAGCACGTCCGACGCGGAGGAGATCGTGCCGGGCTGGTACACGAAGGAAGAGATGCGCGCGCTGCTCAGGACGGAGATGTTCGCCGCCAGGACGCAGGCGTACTGCTACGCCTGGGCGTACGGTGTGTCAGAGGGACGGTTCTGTTGACACACGGGCGATGGCAACGTCGTCGGTATCGTCCTCGATCTGCCTGATGATCCTGGCCGGAACGCCGCCCACGACGCAGTTGTCCGGGACATCTCTGGTGATCACGGCGCCCGCGGCGACGACCACGTTGCTGCCGATGGTGACGCCGGGCAGTACCGTCACATTGCCGCCGATCCACACGTCGTTGCCGATCGTGACCGGCTTGGCAATGCCCAGATGCTTCCTGCGCCCCATCGGAGAAAGCGGATGGCCCACGGTCGTGATCAAAGTGTTGGGGCCGATCATCACGTTGTCGCCTATGCGAATCTCGCGTATGTCCAGCATGGTGATGTTGTAATTCCCCGTGAAGTTGTTTCCGATGTGGATGTTCTTCCCGTTGTCGCAGTTGAACGTCTTGGCGATCCAGACGTGGTCGCCCATGCTTCCAAGGTTTTCCCTGAGTACTGCCCGCTGCGCGCCGAAGTCCAGCGGATCCAGCGCGTTGAATCTCCCGCACCATATGATCGCCCTCTCCTTCAGGGCGTCCACTTCCTCATCGTCATAGCAGTATTCAAGGCCTGCCCTCATCTTCTCGATCTCTGTCATGTCCGTGCCCTCCTCCGTCATCAGGCGACCCTCGCGGCCAGTTTTTCAAATATGCGGCGGATGCCGCCGCGCAGGCGGAGCTGGCCCGCCTTCGGGTTGCGCAGCTCGGGCGCGGCGACGTCCTCGGCGATCATGGTGGAGAATCCGCAGGAAGGGATGATGTGCTGTGCGTTCATGGTTTGTGACCTCCCGTGTCTTTATCGTGGCTATATGATACAGGAAATCAGCCGAAAAGAATAGCATTTTCATTCGTTTTATGGTAGAATGATGCTATAAACGCGTTGGAAGGATGATTGGCGTGAAGAAGATCCCGGATCCGGAAAGACAGCTGGCCTATCTCGCCTATGTCAACCGGGAGAACGACTTCCGGCATCACGCTTATGCCGAGGAGATGAAGCAGTACCGCCTGATGCAGGCCGGCGATCCCGAGGCGGTGGAGGAGAGCCGGCGCATGATGCGGCGCAATCTGACGGTCGCGCTGTCGGCCGATCCCCTGCGCAACGTCGGGTACCTGTTCGTCGCAAACATCACGATCACCACGCGCTTTGCCATAGAGGGCGGGATGGACGCGGAGACGGCCTACAACGCAAGCGACATGTACATCAGGAAGATGGACGTATGCAGGAGCGTCGACGAGGTGATGGAGCTGCACCGGGAGATGTTCGCCTGGTTCACGGGAAAGCTGGCCGGCCTCAAAAAGGAGACTGTCTATTCAAGGCCGGTGCTTCGGTGCATGAGCTATATCGACCAGCACCTGCACACCGTGATGCGCGTGGCTGACCTCGCGGACGCCGTATCGCTGAGTCCCGCGTACCTCTCCACGGTATTCAAACGGGAGACGGGCGTCTCCGTGTCCGAATACATCATGCGAAGAAGGATCGACACGGCGTGCAACATGCTCCGTTACTCCGAATACTCCGCCTCGCAGATCAGCGAGATACTGGCCTTCAGCTCGCAGAGCCATTTCATACGCTGCTTTCGCGCGCGGACGGGCGTCACGCCCTTCGAATACAGGCAAAGGCATTATGACGAAAACATCGAGGCGGCAAGGCGTGTGTCAGGGGGACGGTCCTTCTGACACATGAGTACGGGACCGTGGCAAATGGGGACGGCCCCCGATCGTCGTCACTCCGCGTGGCGGTCAGCGAAGGCACGAAACAGGCGTCGATTTCCGACTGCCATGTGCGCCCCTGTTGACACATTTCCCTGTGTCAGAGGGACGGTTCTCCCGACACATTCCCCACCCCACGAAAGGAGCCCTTATGCAGTTCCCGAACGCCTATTTCATCACCGGCACGGCCTACGCGGGCAAGTCGACCATGGTCAGGCTGCTTGCGGAGAAGCACGGCGGCATCGCGTGCGAGGAGAATTACCACGACCGCCTGCTGCCGGAGCTGGACAGCGCGACCTTCCCGTGCGTCACGTATACGCGCGACCTCGAAGACTGGCACGACTTCATACGCAGGACGCCCGAGGCCTATGAGGCGTGGTTCGACGGCGCGGCGAGGGAGTGCGAGGCGTTGGAGCTTCGCATGCTTCCGGAGATCTGCGCGCAGGGCAGGCCCGTGTTCGTGGATACGAATATATCGCTTGCGACGCTTGGGCGCATAACGCCGCACGGCCATGTGCTCGTGATGCTTGCGGATCCGACGGTCTCCGTGAACAGGTTCTTCGAGCGGCCGGACAGGGACAAGCAGTTCCTCTACAGGCTGATCATGGAGGAGTCCGATCCCGCGTATGCTATGGAGAATTACCGGCGCGGCCTTGAGCGCATCAACTCGCGGGAGCGGTATGACCGCTTTCTGAACGCGGGGTTCAACGTGATACTGCGGGATGAGGACAGGACTGTGGAGGAGACGCTGGCGCTGGCGGAGAGGGCGTTCGGGCTGTGCCCGTAGGGGTCGGACCTGTCCGACCCGCGCGCCGCGCGCTGCGATATATGTCGCGTTTCACTCACCGCCGCCGTTCCCTGAGCCTCTCCCGCGCCGCCTCCATCATGATGAAGAACGCCTGCGCTTCCGGCGCCGCGCCGGGCTGCGTGAAGTCCGGCAGGCCGCACGCGCCGCGCACGATGCCGTATCCGTCCACCGCGCCGATCGCCGCGTTCCGGCACAGCTCCGCGCGCGGCAGGTAGGTGTCGTCCAGCCAGCCCTCCGCCACGCCCTCGTAGATCACGCGCGCGGCCATCTGGCTCAAGTTGACCTCCGGGAAGGTCGACGGGTCGTCGAGCACGTCGTGGAAGCGCCCGTCCGCGCGCTGGCACCTGAGCACCGCGTCCAGCAGTCCGCGCATGCGGCCGACCAGCCTGCGCCTGTTGTCCCTGTATGCGGGCGGCAGTGCCCGGGCGACGCGCGCCATGCCGTTGAGCGCCCAGCCATTGCCCACGCCCCAGGCGTCCCGCCGCACGAAGCGGCGGGCCTTTTCGTCATAGCGGTGGCCGAGCAGGCCCTTTTCCGGAAGGTACAGCGCGGCCCACAGCCCGTCTGACTGGCGCACGGCCTCGGCATAATGGCCTGCCTGCGCAAGGAAGGGCGGCAGCATGTACATGGAGTCCACCCAGAACTCCAGCGCGTCGTCCAGGTGGTACACGATGCCGTCCGAGCTGCGCGGCGCGTCCGAAAGCGCCCACCGGAGCAGCCGGTCCTTCGCCTCGATCAGCGCGAGGTCCTGCGTCTTAGCGCACGCCAGCAGCAGCGCCTCGCCCACGGCGCAGGGGTCCGTGACGCCGGGCGTGCTGCCGAGCCTTGAAAGGCGGCCGTCCGGCCCCTGGCGCAGCGCGGCCGTCGCGGCGAGGGCGATCGCGGTGTCCGCGTCGCCCGATTCCAGAAACGCCTGCGCCGTGACGCCCTGCTCCCAGTCGTGCCGCTGGAACGCCAGCGCGGCGCGCTTCACGCGCATGAGAAGGTCATCGTATTTCATGGCCGTCCTCCCTGTATGTTACTGCATGGATATTCGACGCCTGCGCCGCCTTCTCCCACCGAGTACTGAGATTTTTACGGATCCGATCGAAAGCGCCGTTGACTGAAAACATGTCAGCGGAACCGTCCCTCTGACACGCTTTCCCACATTTGTTCAGGAACCATACGAATACACGGCGCATGGGATTATGCCGGAAAATGGTTTCGGAATGCAAAAATCGTGGAAAATCTGCAAGTTTTGTGATGTAAACAATGCAATTCTTCTTGACAGACGGGCGTCTTTGAAATACAATATGAGAAATGCGCATAATATGTACAAATACATTATGCGTGAAAACAAAGGAGGAAATCACATGAAGAAGCTGCTTTGCGTGCTACTGGCCGCGCTGATGGTCATGTCCATGGCCATAGTCGCATCCGCCGAGGGCGAGTCCAAGGGCTACAAGATCGCCGTCGTCACCGGCACCATGTCCCAGTCCGTGGATGAGCGCGGCGCCGCGATGATGCTGGAGAGCAAGTACGGCGAGGACACCATCCTGACCGCGACCTATCCCGACAACTTCACCGAGGAGAAGGAAAACACCATCCAGTCCATCGTGCAGTTCGCCGATGACCCCGACGTCAAGGCCATCATCGTCTGCCAGGCCGTTCCGGGCGTGGCGGAAGCCTTCCGTCAGGTCAAGGAACGCCGCGACGACATACTGTGCTTCGCCGGCGAGTCCCAGGAAGATCCTTCCCTGATCACCGACGCGGCTGACCTGGTCGTCATGAACGACTTCGTGGCCCGCGGCTATCTGATCATCAAGACCGCCAAGGAGCTGGGCTGCGACACCTTCGTGCACATCTCCTTCCCGCGCCATCTGGGCATCGAGAGCCTGAGCCGCCGCCTGGCCGTCATGAAGGCCGCCGGCGAAGAGCTGGGCGTGACCATCGTGGAAGAGACCGCGGCGGACCCGCTGTCTGACGTCGGCATCACCGGCGCGCAGCAGCAGATCCTCGAGAAGGCGCCGGAATGGATCGAGAAGTACGGCCAGAATTCCGCCTACTTCTGCACCAACGACGCCCACACCGCGCCGCTGCTCAAGCAGCTGCTGGAGTACGGCGGATACTTCATCGAGGCCGACCTGCCCTCCCCGCTGATGGGCTATCCGGACGCGCTGGGCATCGAGTTCTCCGATGACGACATGTCCAACTACGAGTACCTGCTCAAGTCCGTCGAGGACGCCATCGTCGAAAAGGGCGGCGAAGGCCGCTTCGGCACCTGGGCTTACTCCTACACCTACACGCTGACCTCCGGCCTGGTCGAGCACGCCATGAACGTGATTGACGGCGAGAGCGAGATGCTCGAGATCGACGACGTCGCCGACGCGCTGGCCGTGTATTCTCCTGGCGCTGAGTGGAACGGCTCCTACTACACGGATGCCAACACCGGCGTGAAGACCGAGAACTACATGCTGATCTATCAGGACACCTACATCATGGGCAACCCCGGCCACTACATGGGCAACGCCGAGGTCGAGGTCCCCGAGCAGTACTTCACCGTCAAGTAAGGCTCGACGCCCCAAGGCAGGCGAAGGGGGGAGGAACAGCTCCTCCCCCTCGCTTCGTATCATCGCCCCGGGCGCGGGCGCGCGGCACAGTGAGCGGCGCGCCCGCGCGCGGGACGGGGATAATTCAGAATTCAGAATTAAGAATTAAGAATCAATGGCCGGCAGGCAGATATAATTCGGAATTCGGAATTCGGAATCAATAGCCGGCAGACCCGTAGCGGCGGCCTCCAGGCCGCCATATATCCCCGAAAGTATACCCGACATCGAGAAGACGACGGGGCGGACGCCATGAATGGCGTCCCTACGGGAGGCTGTTCGAGAACCGACAACGATGCATCGAACCGAATGCGACCCGTAGCGGCGGCTATCAGCCGCCATATCCCTCGAATGTATACGCAGTATTGAGACGATGACCGGGCGGACGCCATGAATGGCGTCCCTACGGTATATTCGTTCGAAGCCCGATATCGTCGTACCGGACCGAGGCCATGCGGACGCCGCGCGGAGCATCCCGCGGCATCATACATATCGACCTCACACATCGCCCCAAAAGAAGTACCCCACTCCACACGCATTCAAATAAAAGAGATCGCGGAGCGATCTCCACCACAATTCCTAACTCCTAACTACTAACTACCAAAGATAGGATATGACCAACATGAGCAATCCAACCCCCTTGCTTGAACTGAAGAACGTCAGGAAGGACTTCTTCGGAAACCAGGTGCTGAACGACATCAACCTGACCCTCGAAGAGGGCGAGGTGCTTGGACTCGTCGGCGAAAACGGCGCGGGCAAGTCCACGCTGATGAAGATACTGTTCGGCATGACCGAGATCCGCGACACCGGCGGCTACGGCGGCGACGTGATCGTGAACGGCCAGAAGGTCAGCTTCGACTCTCCGTTCGACGCGCTGAAGGCCGGCATTGGCATGGTGCACCAGGAGTTCTCGCTGATACCGGGCTTCACGGCGACGGAGAACATACTGCTGAACCGAGAGCCGCAGAAGAAGAGCCCGATGGCCGAGGTGTTCGGACCCAGGCTCAACACGCTGGACCGCAAGCAGATGAAGACCCGTGCGGACGAGGCCATACGCAAGATGGGCGTGCACATCGACGGCCAGATGGTCATTTCGGACATGCCCGTGGGCCACAAGCAGTTCACCGAGATCGCGCGCGAGCTGTCCAAGGAACAGCTGAAGCTGCTGATACTGGACGAGCCTACCGCGGTGCTCACGGAGAACGAGGCGGCGGCGCTGCTGGATTCGATACGCAGCATGTCGCAAAGCGGCATCGCGGTCATATTCATCACGCACAGGCTGCAGGAGATACTGGACGTGTGCGACAAGGTGGCCGTCATGCGCGACGGCGTGCTCGTCAAGGACGTGCCGGCGAAGGAGACCAGCATCACCGAGATCACGCGCTGGATGGTCGGCAGGAACGTGGACGGCGCAGGCGCGGAGCACCGCACGCCGCCCGAGACCGAGACGGTCATGTCCATACGCAGGCTCTGGGTGGACATGCCCGGCGAGACCGTGCGCAACGTCGACCTGGACGTGCGCAGGGGCGAGATACTGGGCATAGGCGGCCTGGCGGGACAGGGCAAGCTGGGCATACCCAACGGCGTGATGGGCCTGTACCCTGCCGGCGGCGAGGTGACGTTCGAGGGCAAGCCCGTGAAGCTGAACGCGCCGCGCGCGTGCCTCGACACGCAGCTGGCGTTCGTCTCGGAGGACAGGCGCGGCGTGGGGCTGCTGCTGGACGAATCGCTTGAGTGGAACATCGCCTTCCCGGCCATGCAGATCCACGAGAAGTTCTTAAAGAAGATGCTGGGCGGCCTGGTCAAATGGCGCGACGAGAAGGCCATCGCCCAGGTGACGGAGAAGTACATCAACGAGCTTCAGATACGCTGCACCAGCTCGCGCCAGCGCGCGAAGGAGCTTTCCGGCGGCAACCAGCAGAAGGTCTGCCTGGCGAAGGCCTTCGCGCTGGAGCCCAAATTCCTGTTCGTCTCCGAGCCCACGCGCGGCATCGACGTGGGCGCGAAGGCGCTGGTGCTGGACGCGCTGAAGAAATTCAACCGCGAGAGTGGCATCACGATCGTGATGATCTCGTCCGAGCTTGAGGAGCTCAGGCAGATCTGCGACCGCATCGCCATCGTATCCGGCGGCAGGATCGCGGGCATACGGCCTGCGACGGACCCCTCGGAAGACTTCGGCGCGCTGATGGTCAGCTCGGTGATATAGTGAGAGGTGCACAATGAACAATTACGTCAGGGAAAACGACCGCACGCTGGCGGACAGGGTGCGTGAGACGCTCAGGAACTTCGGCCTGCCCAGGCTGATCATCGCGGCGTTCCTGCTGCTGATGTTCGTCATCGCCCCGTTCACCGGCGCGAACTTCTGGTCGCAGGTGACGAACGTGATCAACCGCTTCAGCTGGAACGCGGTGCTGGTGCTGGCCATGGTGCCCATGGTGCACTCGGGCTGCGGCCTGAACTTCGGCCTGCCGGTGGGCATCATCGCGGGCCTGCTGGGCGCGACGATGTCCATCGAATGGGGCTTTACGGGGCCTGCGAGCTTCTTCATGGCGATACTGATCGCCACGCCGTTCGCGATAGGCTTTGGCCTGGCCTACGGCTGGCTGCTCAACAAGATCAAGGGCGGCGAGATGATGATCGCCACCTACGTGGGCTTCTCCGTGGTCAGCTTCTTCTGCATGATGTGGCTGGTGCTCCCGTACAAGAAGCCCGACATGGCGTGGGGCTTCGAGGGCACGGGCCTGCGCACGACGTTCCCGGTGGACAAGTACTACGCGGGCGTGCTTTCGAACTTCCTGCGCATACAGATAGGCAGGCTCGTGATCCCCACGGGCGCGCTCCTGTTCTTTGCGCTGCTGGCCTTCCTGATCTGGGCGTTCCTGCACACGAAGACCGGCACGGCCATGACGGCGGTGGGCTCCAACCCCACGTTCGCGCGTGCGGCG
>SVGK01000192.1 GCA_015056395.1 Clostridiales bacterium | reverse complement strand
GCGACCTCGGCTTCACGGTCATGCTGTGCGACGCGTGACGGGATCGCTCGCAGCCGGGTGAAAGGCTGCGGGCGATGCTCTGCATATCCCCGGGTGGGGGTTGATGAGGGGGAGGGGAATGAGGAGAGAGGAATGAGGAGAGAGGAATGAGGAGTTAGGAGTTAACGATAGTTAACAATTAACGGTGAACAGTTAACAGTTGATGGCTTGGGTTGTTCACATGTGTGCGGTGAAGGGGGTTTATTGTGCACGACCTGATGGGTTACGCGAACAGCGTTGCGTGGGGGACGCCATTCATGGCGTCCGCTCGCGCGTGCGCGCGCCATTGTTCGCCATCCCCTGAGAAGCCCGCATTCGCTTGTCACCGACAAAAGGGACGTGGCGGCCTGGAGGCCGCCGCTACGGAGGCTGGTATGGACCGGCCTCCCGTAGGGACGCCATTCATGGCGTCTGCCCGTGCGTGAGCGCACTATCTTTCGCCATCCCATGGGAAACTCGCGTTCGCCTGTCACTGACATAAGGGGACGTGGCGGCTGATAGCCGCCGCTACGGAGGCTGGTATGGACCGGCTTCCCGCAGGGACGCCATTCGTGGCGTCCGCCCGCGCGTGAGCGCGCAATCTTCCGCCTGAACGATATTGCCCACCCCGCACATCCGCCCATTGGAGGTATCGCCATGAACGAGAACAGGGACGACCTGCTCAAGCCCATACAGGAATACGCGGGCTATGAGATGACGGAGGAGGAACACGAAGCGCTGCACGCGTGCGGCGTTCCGCACACACACGAGCATGCGGAGACGAAGTCCGTGCTGAACCGCCTCTCGCGCGCGATCGGTCACCTGCAGCACGTCAGGAAGATGGTGGAGGAGGGGCGCGACTGCAGCGAAGTGCTGGTGCAGCTGGCCGCGGTGCAGTCCGCACTGCAGAGCACGGGCAAGGTCATACTCCAGGACCATCTGAAGCACTGCAACGTGGACGCGGCGGTGCTGGGCGATATGGACGCCATAGACGAGCTGTGCAGAGCCATAGACCGCTTCATCAAATGAGACCATCCCCGGCCGTGCATGTCACCGCCGGGGATATCCATGCCCGAAAGGGCGCGCGGACGCCGATATCGATGCCGAAGTCGTTAAATCCAGACGCGGAACCCCGGGTGGGGCTTGCCGTGCCTTTTCAGCGCTTTTACAATCAAACAGATGAAATGAGGTATCGACCGTGCCGATCCGGTCGATGTCCACGGGAAGGAAAGCCTATGAGGAATGAAGGCCTGCCTCGGCGCATCGCCGCGCGCGTGGCGATGCTCGTGTGCGCGATGCTGCTGCTCTCTGTGGTGGTGTTCGTCATGGCGCGCCTTGCGCCGGGCGACCCGCTGCAGGCGTTCTACGGCGATCAGCTCGAGCTCATGACGGACGCGGAGCTGGCGGCGGCGCGGCACAGGCTGGGGCTCGATTCGAACATATTCGTACAATACGCGCGCTGGTTCGGCAGTGCGCTGCACGGCGACTTCGGGCTTTCGTTCAAATATAAACAGCCCGTGCCGGATGTCATAAGGCCGCTGCTCGGCAACACGCTGCTGCTGGGCTCCATCGCCTACGTGCTGGTGTTCATGCTGGCCACGCAGCTTGCGGTGTTCTGCGCGCTCAACGAGGACCGCCCTGTCGACAGGATCATATGCAGGGTCGGCACGGCGATCTACTACATACCGGGGTTCTGGCTGGGCGTGGTGCTGGTGCTCGTGTTCAGCGTGAACTTAGGCTGGCTGCCCAGCAGCGGCGCCTACGACGTGGGGCGCAGCGGCGACATCGCCGACAGGGCGCGCCACCTTGTGCTGCCGCTTGCGGTGATGGTCGCCACACACCTTTGGTACTATGCTTACATGATACGCAACAAGCTGCTGGACGAGATCCGCAGGGACTACGTGCTGATGGCGCTGAGCAAGGGCTGCGGGCGCGCGGAGATCGTGGTGAAGCACTGCCTGCGCAACGTCGCGCCGACCATCGTGAGCATCATGGCGATCTCGATACCGCACGTCACGGGCGGCACAGTGATCGTCGAATCGGTGTTCAACTATCCCGGCATAGGCAACCTGGCGGTGGAGAGCGCGAAGTATCACGATTACAACCTGCTGATGGTGGACGTGCTGCTCACGGGCTTTGCGGTGTTCCTTGGCAGCTTCATCGCGCAGACGGTCAACGAGATGATCGACCCGCGCATGCGGGAGACGGGGACGATAAAGTGGTAGATGTACGCAATGAGGTGCGGAAGCCCGACGAGAGGTTCACACTTGTCGGCGCGGGCTGCAGGCGGCACGTGCCGCATATCGCGGCGCCGGGCCGCTTCGAAAGGCTGCGCGGGCTGCCGATCGCTTCGGGTGCGGTGCTGATGCTGATCGTGCTGGCGTGTGCGCTGGCGCCCGTGCTCTCGAACTGCGATCCCAAGGCGTTCTATTACGATGCGCTCAACGTGCCGCCGAACGCAGAACACTATTTCGGCACGGACGCGCTGGGGCGCGACCTGTTTTCCATCATGCTGTATGGCGGCAGGGCGTCGCTCGGCATAGGCGTGCTGGCCGCCGCAATCATGGCGGCGATCGGCATCATATACGGGAGCGTCTCCGGCACGGCCGGCGACAGGATCGATTCCGCCATGATGCGCCTTGCGGAGTTGCTGGGCAGCATACCGTCGCTGCTCATCGTGCTGATACTGACAGCTATATTCCCCGCGAAGAACGTTTTCAGCATGTCCGCCGTGATAGGCGTCACGGGCTGGCTGGGGCTTGCGCGCCTGGTGCGCAGCGAGGTGCGGCAGATACGCAACACGGAGTACGTGCTGTACGCCCGCGCGACGGGCGGCCGCTTCCTGTATGTCATGCGCAGGCATCTGGTGCCTAACTTCCTTTCGGCCGTGATGTTCGTCGTGGTGTCGGGCGTGTCAAGCGCCATCGCGATGGAGTCCACGCTGAGCTTTTTGGGACTGGGCCTTCCCGTCAACGAGCTCTCGTGGGGCAGCATACTGTCGCTGGCGAACAGGGCGCTGATCACGAATTCGTGGTGGCTCATCGTGATACCGGGGCTATTCCTGGTGGTGACGCTTCTATGCATAACGGATATAGGGAACCGTCTGCGCAAGGCGACCGACCGCAGATGCAGCTTCCTTTGATCATACTACAAGACCGGGAGGTAAGGGAACATGAAGAGACTGCTTGCTGTGATGCTCGCGATGGCGCTGTTGCTGTGTGCAGGCGCGCTGGCCGAGGCCGACCTGAGCGACCTTTCGAACACGCTGGTCTACGCCGGTGAGAACGAGAGCACGATCAATCCGCTTCTCAACAACCACGACGAATTGCCCGACCTGATCTTTTCGGGCCTTATGAAGTATGACGCCAACGGCAAGCCCGTGGCCGACCTGGCCGAGAGCTATGCATACGACGCCGAGACGTTCACCTATACGTTCAAGCTCCGCCAGGGCGTCAAGTGGCACGACGGCGAGGCGTTCGACGCCGAGGACGTCGTGTTCACCTACAGGGAGCTGACCGAGGACGAGGACCTTTCCGCCAGCATACGCAGCAACTTCAAGGACATCACCTCCGTCGAGGCGCCGGACGCGAACACGGTGGTCATCACGCTGGGGCAGTACAACGCGGCGATGCTGGGCTACTTCACGATAGGCATACTGCCCGAGCATCTGCTCGAGGGCGAGGACATCAACACCACGCCGTTCAACCAGGCGCCAGTCGGCACGGGGCGCTTCCGCTTCGTCGAGTGGGACATCGCGGGCGGCATGATCATACTTGAACGCAACGAGGACTACTACGACAAGGTGCCCAATATCGAGCGCGTGGTCTACAAGACCGTCGCCGTGGAGAGCACGAAGGCCATCATGCTGCAGTCCGGCGAGGCGGACCTGGCGTGGCTCAACGCCAATTACGCCGCGCAGTTCGAGGACAGGGAAGGCTACAAGACCTGGGTGTTCACCACGGCCGATTACCGCGGCGCGTCCATGGCGATGACGTCGGGGTTCTGGAAGGACAACGCCGATTCCATAGGCGTGCTGAACTATGCCATCGACAAGGACGTGATCGTTCAAAGCGTGCTGCACGGCGAAGGCTGCCGTGCCTACAGCCCGATACAGCTGAACCCGCTGGGCAGCAACGAGGCGGCCGACATATATCCCTATGATCCTGACAGGTTCGCCGAGGCGATGGCGGAGCTGGGCTGGGAAAAGGGCGACGACGGCATATACGTGCGCAACGGCCAGCGCTTCCACTTCACGATACAGACCCGCGATTACGAGGAGGAGCGCGTGGACATCGCCAACGTGATATCGTCCATGCTGCTGAACGCCGGCGTCGAGATGGAAGTGGTGCTGGTGACGAAGTTTGACTGGCAGGCGGGCTACGACGGCTTCCTGGCGGGCTACGCCACGCAGTTCGATCCGGACATGGCCTATGCGCAGTTCACGACGGACGGCTCGTCCAACACGATGAAGTATTCCGACCCGGAGGTCGACGCGCTGCTGGAGGAGGGCCGCCACACGGAGGGCGACGAAGCCCGCGCGGAGATCTACGGCAGGTTCGAAGAGGCGTGGGCGGCGCATCCCGGCATACTGCTGGCCGCCTATCTGAACGGCAACTACGTGGGCGTGGACGCGCTCAGCGGCCTTGACACCACGCGCGTGCTCGGACACCATGCCGTGGGCGTCATGTGGAACATAGAGGACTGGACGCTCGAGCGCTGATGCGCGTATGGCGCGCTTCCCTGGCGTCTTGAGGAAGGCGCCGGGGACAGGACGATATGAAAGCAGCATGCACGAAGTATTTTTGCGTAAATACGCAAAAATACTTCGTGTCGACAGGGGTGGATGCGATGCCGGGACCCGTACTTGAACTCAGGGACCTCGCGGTCAGCTTCTATACGCCGCAGGGCGAGGTGCAGGCCGTGCGCGGCGTCGATCTCTCGGTCGGCGCGGGTGAGGTCATGTGCGTGGTGGGCGAGTCCGGCTGCGGCAAGACCGTGATGTGCCAGTCCGTGCTGCGCCTGCTGCCGCGCCACGCGCGCATAAAGCGCGGACAGGTGATACTGGACGGGCAGGACGTGACGCGCGTGCCCGAGCGCACGCTGCGCCGGCTGCGCGGCGGCGTGGCCTCCATGGTGTTCCAGGATCCCCTGCAGACGCTGGATCCGACCATGCCTGTGGGCCGGCAGATCGCGGAGGCGGTGCGCAAGCACGAGGCCGTGAGCCGCGCGGAGGCGTTCGAGCGCGCCGTGAGGCTTATGGACATGGTGGGCATAGAGCGCGCGCGGGAGCGCGCCCGCCTGCAGCCGCACTTCTTCTCCGGCGGCATGCGGCAGCGCTGCGTGCTGGCGGCGGCGCTGGCGGCGGGCCCTA
>SVGK01000191.1 GCA_015056395.1 Clostridiales bacterium | reverse complement strand
CGGCGCGGTCGGGGCCTCGGGGGGCGCTTCTGTCGGGGCCGGCGTGGGCGTCGCAGTGGGCGCTTCCGTCGGGGCCTCGGTGGGCGCGGCCGTGGGCGTCGCGGTGGGCGCTTCCGTAGGCGCCTCGGTCGGCGCGGGCGCAGGCGTCGCGGCGCTGCGCGCGACGCGCGTGGGCGCCTCGGTCGGGGCTTCTGTCGGCGCGACGGTCGGGGCGAGCGTGGGCGTCGGCGCAGGCGTATCGGTGGGGGCCTCGGTGGGCGCGGCCGTGGACGTCGCGGTCGGGGCTTCCGTGGGCGCCTGCGTCGGTTCCGCGGTGGGCGCGGCGGTCGGCGCCTGTGTGGGCGCTTCCGTGGCCGTTTTTGCTTCCTTCACGCCGGTGCGCCCGTCGCCTATGCCGTAGTCCTTGCGCAGGCGTTCGAGCCTTTCGAGCTGGTCGTCCTCTATGACCGCGCCGGGCTTCTCGACCGCGTCGTCGTGATAGATGCTCTTGATCTTTTCGTCGTTCTTCGCGGCCCTCTGGTCGTGATAGTAATTATAGCCTATGTAGCCCGCACCGGCGACGATCACCAGCACGCACACGTCTATGATCGCGCGGCGGATCGGGTTCTTCTGCTTTCTTCTGTTGCGGTTCTTCTTTTCGCTGGATGCCATCTTCCTGTGGTCTCCTTTGCTTATGTGTTTTGTCGCACGCTCGTGCGCGGCGCGTCCACGCGGCCTACACGGCGTTCCCCTCGTATTCGCGCAGCAGCGCGGAATAGACCTTCAGCTTGTGCTCGACCTTGTCGCAGTTTTTTTGCATCTCCTCCATGCTCAACACGATGCTCCTGCGCCGTTCCTCGAGTATCGCGCAGCGCTGGCGCAGCGTGGAAGGGCCCTGCTCCTGCAGCTGTATGAACGTGCGGATGTCCTTCAAGGGCATGCCCGTGCCCTTCAGGCAGCAGATCAGCCCGAGCATGTCCAGATCCGCGTCCGTATAGCGGCGCACGCCGCCGTCGCTGCGCTTCACGCGCGGCAGCAGGCCCTCCTTCTCATAATAGCGCAGCACATAGGCGCTCAGATTCGTCTTTTCGGCGACTTCGCTGATCGAATACGTCATTTGAGCCTCCACGCGCAAAAAACTGTTGACTTAAAGTTCGCTCTAACGCTTATAATTATAGCACACGCTGCATGCGGATGCAAGCATGCCGCTGAATTAAACGGAGGTTTTCCATATGAACAATTTCTCCTTCTACTCCCCCACCTACTTTGCCTTCGGCCGGGACCAGGAGCTCGAGGCCGGCGCGCTGGTGAAGCGCTTCGGCGGCAGCAAGGCGCTGATCCACTACGGCGGCGGCAGCGTCGTGCGCTCGGGCCTGCTTGACAGGGTGAAGGCTTCGCTGGACGGGGCTGGCGTGCCCTATGTCGAGCTTGGCGGCGTCAGGCCGAACCCGCGCAGCGGCCTCGTGTATCAGGGCATAGACCTCTGCAGGCGCGAGGGCGTGGACTTCATACTGGCCGTGGGCGGCGGCAGCACAATCGACTCGTCGAAGGCCATCGCCGCCGGCGTGGTCTACGAAGGCGACTTCTGGGACTTCTATGCCGGCAAGTACATCGAGAAGGCGCTACCCGTGGGCACGATACTGACCATCGCCGCGTCCGGCAGCGAGGGCAGCCCCGATTCCGTCATCACCAACGAGAACGGCATGTTCAAGCGCGGCGCGACCGGCGACGCAATACGCCCGCGCTTCAGCATACTGGATCCGGCGCTCACGCAGACGCTGCCGCCCTACCAGACCGCCTGCGGCATCACGGACATCATGGCGCACCTGTACGAGCGCTACCTCACGAACACGCCCGAGGTCGAGGTGACCGACCGCATGATCGAGGCGCTGCTGCTGACGATGATCCACGAGGGCCCGCGCGTGATCGAGGACCCGAACAACTACGACGCGCGCGCCAACATCATGTGGGCCGGCATGATGGCGCACAACAACTCCTGCGGCGTGGGACGCAGTCAGGACTGGAACAGCCACAACATCGAGCACGAGCTCTCCGCGCTGTACGACTGCGCGCACGGCGCGGGGCTGGCCGTGACGATGCCCGCGGTGTTCACTTATGTCATGCAGCACGACGTGATGCGCTTCGCGCAGATCGCCGTGCGCGTATGGGGCTGCCAGATGGACTTCGCGCATCCCGAGGTCACCGCGAAGGCGGGCATAGAGGCGCTGCGCCGCTTCCTGATCTCCATAGGAATGCCGAAGAACTTCGCGGAGCTGGGCGCGAAGGAGGAAGACATACCGAAGCTCGTGGACGTGCTGTGCAACGGCGACGGGCGTCCCGGCAGCATATCGGGCTTCGTGACGCTGAACGAAGAGGACTGCGCGAACATCTACCGCCTGATGCTGTGACAGAGGCGGATGCGACGGGGAGGGCGACGCCCTCCCCGTCTTCATTCCCCGCTGTCCGGAAGCGCGAAGTGGTTCTTCCGGACTTCGAAGTACCCCTCGCGCCGCATGCGTCCCAGCTCCTTCGAAAGGGCGGTGCGCTCGACGTTCAGGTAGTCGGCCAGCTGCTGCCTGTCGAAGGGTATGTCGAATTCCCGGCTTCCAGCCTCGAGCGCGGCGGTGTTCAGATAGGACAAAACGCGTTCGCGTATGGTCTTCGGCGCGGTGTGGAAGCTGCGCGCGGACAGGTGCAGGTTCCTGTTGGCCAACAGGGAGAGCAGGTTCGCGGCGAACGCGGCGTCATGCCCGATGATGTCCGCGTTCCCCACCTTCAAAAACAGTATGCTCGCGTCCTCGTTGGCCGTGACGTCGACCAAAAGCGGCGTGTCCGCAAGCAGCGCGTAGGTCTCCGCGAAGGCCTCGCCCCGGCCTATGCGCGCCAGTATCATGCGGTCGCCCCAGATGTCGTTGCTCTCCACGGTGACGCTGCCCTCAAGCACCACGCCCATATAGCGCGTGGCCGCGCCGGCGTGCAGCACCGCCTCGCCTTTCTTGTATTTCCGTTCATGCGCGTCCAGACGCCTGAGCGCGCGTTCGATATCGGCCTCCGACATGCCGCGAAACAGCGGCATGTCCTTCAGACGCTCATACATCTTTTTCCATACCCCCTGCCAAAATGTGGTCATGACAACATACTTTTCCCGCACATCATACTATAATAAGGCCATCAAAGCAAGGGGGAATGTTCAAATGAAGCGCAAGATCATACATATCGACCGGGATAAGTGCAGCGGCTGCGGTCTCTGCGCGAAGGCGTGCCACGAGGGCGCCATAGAGATGGTGGACGGCAAGGCGCAGCTCACGCGCGAGGACTTCTGCGACGGCTTCGGCGACTGCCTGCCCGCCTGCCCCGCCGGCGCGATCACGTTCGAAGAGCGCGAGGCGCCCGCCTATGACGCCGAAGCCGTGAAGGCGCATAAGCAGAGCGGCATGCCCGCCGCCAGGCCCGGCTGCCCCGGTTCCATGGCGATGGCGCTGAAGCGCGGCGAGGAGGACGACGCGCCCGCGCGGGCCGGCCGCGCCGCGTCCCGCCTGGCGCAGTGGCCCTGCCAGATCAAACTCGTGCCGGTGCGCGCGCCCTTCTTCGACGGCGCGAAGCTGCTGATCGCGGCGGATTGCACGGCGTATGCCTATGCGAACATGCACGAGGACTTCATGCGCGGCAAGGTCACGCTGATCGGCTGCCCGAAGCTCGACCAGGTGGACTATGCGGAGAAGCTCACCGCGATCATACGCGACAACGACATCAGGGGCGTGACCATCGTGCGCATGGAGGTGCCGTGCTGCGGAGGCCTGCAGCGCGCCGCGGAGGAGGCGCTGCGCGCAAGCGGCAAGTTCATACCCTGGCAGGTCGTGACGATCTCAAGGGACGGCCGCGTGCTGGATGCCTGACGGAACGGACGGGACGAACGGGTCCCGTCCATTTTCCTTTTGGAAAGTATCTTGCGCCGTTTCCCATCTCATGTTATAATCACGTCATAAGCATTCCCAGACAAAGAAACGGAGGCCATGTCCATGCTCACCCTCTCCCCCACCGGCGTATACCTTCTGAACGGAAAGACCGTCGTGCCGGAAGGCGACGTCGAACGCTTCGAAGCCCTGACGGGCGCGAAGCCCGACAAGGCCCGCGCAAAGCGGGGCACCATCGCATATTCGATACTCAGCGCCCACAACACCTCGGGCGATATGGAGCACCTGAAGATCCGCTTCGACGCCATGGCGTCGCACGACATCACGTTCGTCTCGATCGTTCAGACGGCCAAGGCGTCCGGCATGACGGAATTCCCCATGCCCTATGTGCTGACCAACTGCCACAACTCGCTGTGCGCCGTGGGCGGCACCATCAACGAGGACGACCACATGTTCGGCCTGTCCGCCGCGAAGAAGTACGGCGGCATCTACGTGCCCCCGCACATCGCCGTGATACACCAGTACATGCGCGAGATGCACGCGGGCTGCGGCAGGATGATACTGGGCTCCGACTCCCACACGCGCTACGGCGCGCTGGGCACCATGGCCATAGGCGAGGGCGGCGGCGAGCTGGTCAAGCAGCTGCTCCGGGACACCTATGACGTCGCGTATCCCGGCGTGGTCGCCATATATCTGGACGGCAAGCCGCAGCCCTTCGTGGGGCCGCAGGACGTGGCCTTGGCCATCATAGGCGCGGTGTTCAAGTCCGGCTACGTCAAGAACAAGGTCATGGAATTCGTGGGCCCGGGCATCGCGTCCATGTCCACGGACTACCGAAACGGCGTGGACGTTATGACCACCGAGACCACCTGCCTGAGCTCCGTCTGGGTGACCGACGAAGAGACGCGCGCGTTCCTGAAGGCGCACGGCCGCGAGGACGACTACCGCCCGCTCGCGCCGGAAGACATCGCCTATTACGACGGCTGCGTGTACGTGGACCTGAGCCAAATCAAGCCCATGATCGCGCTGCCGTTCCATCCCTCCAACGTCACCACCATTGACGAGCTGAACGCGAACCTTCCCGACATGCTCAACGAGGTCGAGCAGGCGGCGGCCAAGGTCTCCGGCGGCCGCGCGCCGTTCACGCTCATGGACAAGATCGTGGACGGCCGACTGCACGTGCAGCAGGGCATCATCGCGGGCTGCGCCGGCGGCAACTTCACGAACGTGGTCGAGGCGGCCAACCTGCTGAGAGGCCGGGACATAGGCAACGGGGAGTTCTCGCTTTCGGTATATCCGTCCTCGCAGCCCGTGTTCGTCAACCTGACCCGGCAGGGCTACGCCGCCGACCTGATGGAAGCTGGCGCGATACTGCGCACCGCGTTCTGCGGGCCGTGCTTCGGCGCGGGCGACACACCCTGCAACAACGGCCTGTCGATACGCCACTCCACGCGCAACTTCCCCAACCGCGAGGGCAGCAAGCCAGGCAACGGGCAGATGTCCGCCGTG
>SVGK01000190.1 GCA_015056395.1 Clostridiales bacterium | reverse complement strand
GTCGTTCGGAAGCACCTCGGACAACGTGAGTACCAGCGGCCCGGATATGCCGAAGTGCGTGAACAGCATCTCGCCCTGCTCACTGAAGAGCTTTTTTCTCTTGCCCTTGGCCGTGCCCTCGGCGGTCAGCCTGACGTTCTTGAGCGAAAGGCCCATCAGCATGCCCGGCCAGCTCTCCACCGTGTTCAGCGGTATCAGCGAAGGCACGGTGGCGACCATGCGGTGCCCGGCCTCCTCGGCCCAGCGCATGCCGTCGCCCGTGGAACCGGTCGAGGGATAGCTCAGTCCGCCCGTGGCGACCACCACCGCGTCCGCGCGAACGACCGTACCATCTTCCAATACGATGCCCCGGCACGCGCCATCCTCGATCAGCAGCCTGTCGACGCGGGTATCGAGCCGTATCTCGACGCCGTGCATGTCGAGCAGCCTTTTAAGCGCGGACGTGATGTCGCTTGCATGGTCCGAAGCCGGGAACACGCGGTCGCCGCGCTCCGTCTTGAGCCTGAGCCCCGCCTCTTCAAACAGGGCCATCGTGCCACGGTTGTCGAGCTGCGCGAACGCGGCGTACAGGAAGCGCGGGTTCCTGTAAATATGACCCATGAAAGCGTCCATATCCATGGCGTTGGTCAGGTTGCCCCTGCCCTTCCCGGTGATGTAGACCTTCTTGCCGAGTTTCTCGTTTTTCTCAAGCAGCGTGACGTTCGCGCCCTCACGGGCGGCAAACAGCGCGGCCATCATGCCGGCCGCGCCGCCTCCTATGACAAGTACCTTTCTCTTCACTGTCATTCCCCACTCTTGGACAGATAAACGGAATACTGATCCCAGATCTTTTCCATGCTCTCGAAGTATTCGCTGACCTCATGCCTGCGGCGCTGCGCCAGCGCGACGATCAGCGCGTTGATCAGCGAGAGCGGCGCCGTGAGCGAATCCACGAACGAGGACATGTCGCTCTTCGCCATGAGGCACGTGTTCGCCGTCGAATGCAGCGGCGACATCGGGCCGTCCGTGATCGCGATGGTGGCCGCGCCCTTGCTGTGCGCGAATTCCATCGCCTCGATCGAGCGCGCCGTGTAGCGCGGGAATGATATGCCGATCAGCAGGTCGCCCTGGTCGATGCGCGCAAGCTGTTCGAATATGTCGCTTACGCCCGATGTGACCACGTGTACATTGGCAAATATGAACTGTAAATAATGTCCGAAGAATTCCGCGACGGGCGCGGACGCGCGCAGGCCCAGTATATAGATGCTGCGCGCCGAAAGGATCTTTTCGATCGCGTCTTCAAAGGCGTTCACGTCAAGGTCGTCGAGCGTAGAGCGTATGTTCTGTATGTCCGCCTTCAATACCTTGTTGAGCACCTGCGTATGGTCCATGTCGCTGGTCATCTCGAAGCGCTGCGAGGCGGTCAGCCTGTGCCTTATCAGCTCCTGCAGCGCCTTTTGAAGCTGCGGATATCCGCTGTAGCCCAGCGCTGCCGCGAAGCGAACGACCGTGGATTCCGACACGCCGACATATTCGCCGAGCTTTGAGGCCGTCATGAACACGACCTTGTCATAGTGCGTCACGATGCATTCCGCGATGCGCCTGTGGCTTTTGGAAAGCTTCTTCCCGCTGTGGTTCAACCGTTCGATCAGGTCCTGGGCGTTCTCCATGTCGTTCGTCCTCTCCTGCATGAAGGATACCGGGTCCATAACGGACCTCAGTAATAACATTATAGAACAACACCTGTCGTTATGCAAGTTAAATAAGCAATAAATTCATATCATATGCTGATAATGCGTTGAAACCGCATTGTTTTGGAGTGCTTGCATACAAATATCCAAATGAATCGAATCATTCACGATAAGTTCCTGTTGTAAATCGATGCGATCTGTGGTAAACTAACAGTTGGAGAGACAAAACGAGGGAGGCGGAACATCATGCTCATGATCGGCATCTGCGGGGCCAGCGGCAGCGGGAAGTCGACCCTTGCGCGCGAACTCGCGTCGCGTATCGAGGGACGGTGCGTTTACCTGAAGCAGGACTCATACTACAAGGACCATCCGAACATGACCTTCGAAGAGCGGGAACGCATCAACTACGACGAACCGGAGGCCTTCGACCATGGCGCCCTTGCGGAGGATCTGAGGCTGCTGCGCGAGGGGCGCTCGATCACGACGAAGGGCTATGACTACACCCAGCACCGCCGCTGCGACACGCTGGAGCGCATCGATCCCGCGGACGTGATACTGCTCGAAGGCATACACATGTTCTACGACCCGGCCGTGCGGGATCTGCTGGACTTCCGCATCTACATACAGGTCGACCCGGACGTGTGCCTGATGCGCCGCGTCAAGCGCGACGTGCGCGACAGGGGCCGCACGATAGAATCCGTCTACAGGCAGTACCTCGAATCCGTCAAGCCCATGTACGAGCGCTACATACGCAACTACGTCGAATACGCGGATCTGATCGTGGCCAGGGGCGGCAAGAACGCGCGTATCATAGACATACTCGCATACTACATCAATTCAGGCATGATACAGGAAAAGCCCTGACGCAAACGAATGGCCGTCCTTCAGCGGGCGGCCATTCGATTTACTTCGGCAGCAGCGCGAGCATGCCAAGCAGCGCCATGAGCGCCGTCGTGCCATACAGCAGGCGGCATGCGCGATGTATGTCCTCCCCCTCCGCACGCCTGTCGGGGTCGCCTATGGTCGGCTTCTCCACGGGCTTTCCAAAGTACTCGTGCGTGCCGCCAAGCTGTATGTGCATGGCCCCGGCGGCCGCGGCTTCGCTCCAGGCGCAGTTGGGGCTCAGGTGGTTTGCGTGATCCCGTTTGACGATCCTCCACGCGTTCCTTCCGTCAAGGCGCACGATCGCGGCGGCGCAGGACATCAGCGCGCCCGTGAGCCTTGCGGGGATGTAGTTGAGCGCGTCGTCCAGGCGCGCGCTCGACCAGCCTATGTCGCGGTGCCTGTCGTCGAGATAGCCGACCATGGAATCCAGCGTGGACGCCGCCTTGAAGCCCATGCCGCCGATCGGCCCGAGCAGCGCAAGCCAGAGCATGGGCGATATCACGCCGTCCGTCGTGTTCTCCGCGACGGTCTCCACGGTCGCCTTGACGATCTCCTCCTCCGAAAGGCACGCCGTGTCGCGGCCCACGATGCGCGACACCTGCCTGCGTCCCCGTTCGAGGCCGCGCGCCAGCTGCGCGCGCACCTGTTCCGCCTCCTTTGCCATGCATCTGCAAGAGATGCACATCCATGAAAGCAGCGCCTTTGCGATGAACAGCGGCCAGCGGCCGAGCAGGCCCGCAAGGCCGAGCGCCGCCGCCGTCACAAGCATCGTTCCCGCCACGGTGCTCAGCGTCAGCAGGACCGCCGCGGCGTGCAGCTTGTCGGGGAATCGCCTCCTGAGCCGGCCCTCCATGAAGCTTATGTACCTTCCGATGAAGCGCACGGGATGCGGAAACCACTCCGGATCCCCAATGAGCATGTCGATGAACAGCCCCAGGAGCATCGCCGCGACATTGGCGCGCATCAGACCTCACCCCTCAATATGCGGTATACCATGTCCATGTCGAGACTCCCGCGCACATGCGCCGCAAGGTCGTCAAATGCCCGTTCGCGGTATTCCGCGATGGTCTTCGGCGCGTCCGAGGCCTTCGTCATGCCCTTTTGTATGCGCACACGGTCGACGACCGCGCGCCACAGCCGCCCGTCGTCGAACAGTCCGTGCAGATATGTCCCCAACACGTTGCCGCGGCTGTTCATGATGCCGTCCAAAGCGTCCGTCGTGCAGTCGCCCCGGCGCACGAGCCTGAGCCATGGGCGCGCG
The DNA here is from genome assembly GCA_015056395.1 of Clostridiales bacterium. Taxonomy (GTDB): domain Bacteria; phylum Bacillota; class Clostridia; order Christensenellales; family Aristaeellaceae; genus Faecivicinus. The sequence continues at coordinate 1,625 of SVGK01000190.1, read as the reverse complement.
CCGTCGTGGAACGTGTTCTCCCCCGTGTGTATCTCGTAGCCGGACAGCCGCGCTCCGTTCAGTTCGGAGAGCCACGGCGCGTCGGAGCATATCATACCTTCCGCTTGCACGGTGGTCTTCTCCGCATGGAAGCGCACGTCCATGGGCAAAAGGCCCAGCCCGTCGGCTTCCGCCATGATGCTTTCCGTATGCTCCGGGTCCGAAAGGTGTTCCGCGAGCATCTGATAGCCGCCGCAAACGCCCATCAGCATCTTCCCCGCACGCGCGTGCCGCACCAGCGCATCGGCCATGCCCGAACGCTTCAGCGCCATCAGATCGTCGATGGTCGACTTGCTTCCCGGCAGTATCACGATATCCTGCTGTGCGACCTGGTCCGGCCGCGTGATGTACTGCACGGAGACGTCGGGCTCCATCGAGAGCATCTGAAAATCGGTGAAGTTCGAAATGTGCGGAAGGCGCACGATGCCTGTGCGGATATCGCCCTCGCCCCGCACATGCCTGAAGCGCTGCGTGACGCTGTCCTCGTCCTCAAGGTCTATGTCCGTCCAGGGGACGACGCCGATCACGGGTATGCCCGTCATGTCCTCGAGCATGCTGAGACCGGGCTTCAGTATCTCGACGTCGCCGCGGAACTTGTTGATCACGAACCCCTTGACGCGCGCGCGCTCCTCAGGCGTGAGCAGCATGACCGTGCCCAAGAGCGAAGCGAACACGCCGCCCAGGTCGATGTCGCCGATCAGTATCACGGGCGCGTCCGCCGTCTCGGCCATCGCCATGTTCACGATGTCGCCTTCCCGCAGGTTGATCTCCGCCGGGCTTCCCGCGCCCTCGATCACGACCACGTCGACGCTCGCCTCGAGCTGCTCGTAGATCGATCTGATCTCGTCGCGCAGCTCAGGCTTATAGCGCTGATACTCCATCGCGGTCATGTTGCCGATCGCACGGCCGTTCACGATGACCTGGCTTCCCATGTCCGAAGTCGGCTTGAGGAGCACGGGGTTCATGAGCACGCTCGGCTCCAAACCGGCGGCTTCGGCCTGCGTGACCTGTGCGCGGCCCATCTCGAGCCCTTCCTTCGTCGCATAGGAGTTGAGCGCCATGTTCTGCGCCTTGAACGGCGCCACGCGCAGGCCGTCCTGTTTGAATATGCGGCACAGGGCCGTGCACAGCATAGACTTGCCGACCGAGGAAGCTGTTCCCTGGAACATTATACACTTTCCCCTCATGTCATGCCTCCCTCTCCGGCCTGCCGATCATGATCACGCGCATGCCCAGCGCCAGGGCGGGCAGCACCTTGTCGCGCACGCCGCCCGCGTTGCCGGAATCCTTCGTGACGAGCACGGCGATGTCCCACTGTTCATACAGCGCCCTGTTGAAAGCCTGCGAGAACGGCCCCTGCATGGCGATCACGTGCGATATGTGCAGGCCCGCCTCTGCGCACTTGCCGAGCGAAGCCTCCACCGGAAGCACGCGCGCATAGAGCCTTGCGGAATCGACGATCGACGCGTATACGCCGAGTGTGTTCCCGCCCGTCGTCAAAAGTACGTTCCCGGTCGTCTCAAGCAGTGTGCGCGCCGCCTCTTCCGCGTCGCGCACCCAGGTTACGTATCGTGAAAAGTCGGCCT
>SVGK01000189.1 GCA_015056395.1 Clostridiales bacterium | reverse complement strand
CTGGCGCAGATGGGTAAGGTAATGGCTCATCGCGCCGACGGACCGGGATATGGACATGGCGTTGTCGTTCAGCACTACGATCATGGGCGTGCCCGACTGTCCCGCGTCGTTCAGCGCCTCGTAGCACATGCCGCCGGAGAGCGCGCCGTCGCCCACGACGGCGATCACTTCGTTGTCCCCGTGCATGATGTCGCGCGTGCGCGCAAGACCCAGCGCGGCGGAGATCGCCGTGGAGGCATGCCCCGCGGTGAACGCGTCATACTCGCTCTCCTCAAGCTGCGGGAAGCCGCTCACGCCGTCCCTGGCGCGCAGCTTTCGGAAGCCTTCGACGCGGCCCGTGAGGAGCTTGTGCGCATAGGCCTGATGGCCTACGTCGAATATGATCCTGTCCTCCGGCGTGTTGAACACGTAGTGCAGCGCGATGGTCAGCTCGACCGCGCCCAGGTTCGAGGCCAGATGCCCGCCCCTGAGCGCGACTGTGTCGATGATCTCATTGCGCAGGTCCTGCGCGATGTCCTTCAATTCCTTTATGGAGCACTCTTTAAGCGTGGCCGGCTCACGGATCTCCAGCATGTGATGTTCCTCGTTCATTTTGTCCTTGTGACCATGTCCGTGACAAGGTCTAAAAAGAATGCCGTGTCAGCGTCGATGCCTGAAAGGGTGCGCCGCGCCTCTTCTGCATAGGTCCCGACCAGCGTGCGTGTGCCGTCAAGGCCGTAGCAGGATATGCATGTGAGCTTGCCGCTTGCCGAATCCTTGCCCAGCGTCTTTCCGACCGCCGATGCGTCGCCGGTCACGTCCAGCAGGTCGTCCGTCGCCTGGAAGAGCAGTCCAAAGAACCTTCCGTAGTCGCCCATGGCGTCCGTATCGTTCTCGGAAGCGCCGCTCAGCATGGCGGCGGCGCGCAGCGGATGCATGAACATGCGCGCCGTTTTGTTGAGCTGTATGAACCGAAGCGTCTTTTCATCCTGCGCGCCATTCTTCTCGCTCTCCAGGTCCGCGACCTGGCCCGCGACCATGCCCCTTATGCCGCTGCCCAGCGCGATCTCGCGCACGGCGCGAAGTCTTGTCGAGGGCCTGTCTCCGCGGCGCACGGAGTGGTCGAGCATGTGCTCGAACGCGCTGTTCAGAAGGCCGTCGCCGGCAAGTATCGCCTGTCCCACGCCGTAGACGACGTGGTTCGTGGGCCTTCCGCGCCGCATGGTGTCGTCGTCCATGCCGGGAAGGTCGTCGTGTATCAGCGAATAGGTGTGTATCATCTCCACGGCGCAGGCGTATTCCAGCACGTCCGCCGTGTCGCCTCCAAACATGTCGGCGCAGGCCAGCATCATGGAGGGGCGCAGGCGCTTGCCGCCCGCCAGCAGGCTGTAGCGCATGGACTCCGCAAGCAGCGAAGGTATCCCATGCTCCGCAAAGAGCTCCTTCAGCCTGTCTTCGATGCGGGCTGCGTAATCATTCAGTCTCGACATCGCCGTCTCCTTCGACAAAGGGCTCCTCGCCGTCCTCCGTGAGCACGCGTATGCGCGCGTCCATCTGGTCGAGCATGTTCCTGAGCTGCGCTTCCAGCTGCTTGGCCTTCTCATAGGACTTCATGGAATCTTCGAGCGAGAGCTCGCCGCGTTCAAGCTCCTGCACGATCCTGTCGAGCTCCGCAAGGCCGTCTTCAAAGCTGAGTTTCTTAGGCATCGTCTTTACCTCCGATCGATAGGACCTGTGCCCTCAGAGAGCCGTCCCGAAGTATGACGTCGATCTTCTCGCCGACGGCCGCCTTTTTTGCATCCGCCAGTATACCGTCCCTGTACCTGACATAAGCATAGCCCCTTCGCAGCACGCCGTCCGGGTCGAGGGCTTCAAGCTTTCCGGAGAGAAGGCCAAGCGCCTGCTTCTTCGTCCCGTATCCCTTCGTGAACGCGGCTTCCAACGACCTCGTCGCCATCGAAAGCTTCGTCATGCGCGGGTTGATCATCACGTCGAACGGCGCCGTAAGCCCCGGTCGTGTGACGACATGTTCAAAGCGCTGCCTGCGTTCGCGCTGACCGCGCGCAAGCGCGCTCGCCAGACGCATCGTACAGCTGTCTATGCTTGCGACCAGCTCGCCCAACAGCGGCACGGCCAGCTCGGCGGCCGCCGAAGGCGTCGGCGCGCGCATGTCAGCGGCATAGTCCGCGATCGTGGTGTCCACCTCGTGGCCTATGCACGAAATCACGGGTATGCGCGAGGCCGCGATCGCCCTGGCGACGCTCTCTTCGTTATACGCCCAGAGGTCTTCGATGGAACCTCCGCCGCGCCCCACCAGCAATACGTCGCAGTCGCTCCTCCTGTTGAGCTCCTCGATGGCCCGTACGATCGAGGGTGCGGCCGAAGCGCCCTGCACCGCGCAAGGGCAGAGCAGTATGCCGACATTCGGGTCACGCCGGCGCGCCACGCGTATGATGTCATGTATCACCGCGCCCGTGCGCGAGGTCACGACGCCTATGCGCCTGGGCAGCATTGGTATGGGGCGCTTGCGCGCCGCGTCGAACAGCCCTTCGGCCGCCAGCTTGGCCTTCGTGCGCTCCATCTGCTCGTAAAGGTCGCCGCGCCCGCTCTTCTGCATGGACTCGACGTAGAGCTGATAACTGCCGTCGCGCACATAGAGCGTGGCATGCCCCCGCACGACCACCTTGAGGCCGTCCTGAGGCTCGAAATCCAGGCGCATGGCATCCTGGCGGAACATCACGCAGGAAAGCCTGGACTGTGCGTCCTTGAGCGCGAAATAGCGATGTCCGGAGTAGTGGTGCTTATAGCCCGTGATCTCGCCCGTGACGGTCAGATCCTTCAAAAGCGGATCCCCGGAGAGCACCATGCGGGCGTACTCGTTGACCTCGCTTACGGTGAACGCATGATCCTGCACATAGCGCATGGCGCGTCATCTCCCCTGTTTTGACATTGAAACACGGGCTTCAGAAGAAGTCCGCGTTTCTGTATCGATGGGCTCGTGTCCGCGCTCAGGCCTCACGGCCGCGGGATATGGAACCCAGTACGCCGTTGATGAACGCGCGCGACCTGTCGCCCGAGAACTCGTCCGCCAACAAAAGCGCCTCGCTGATGGCAATGCCCGGCGCAAGGCCCGCATAAAGCATCTCCGCTGTGCCCAGGCGCAGTATCGCAAGGTCGACCTTGGAGATGCGCTCAAGGCTCCAGCCGTGCAGATTGGCGCTCACCAGGCGGTCGATCTCGTCGACGTGCGCTATCGTCTCATCGAACATGGCCTTGGCCTGCTCGATATCGCCTTCGTCCGTCAGCGCAAGAAGGCCGAATATCGTCTCATCGCCGCCCTCGCCGCCGAGATCCCACTCGTAAACCAGCTTCAGCGCCGCCTGGCGTATCTCATGGATCGTCATTCTTCGATACTCTCCTGATCGTTCAGTCGGTCTTCCTGTACGTCTTCGAACGCGTCTTTGATCTCCGTGTCATCCGGGAGATCCTCGGATACCACGGCTTCGGCTGTTTCCACAGCCGGTTCCGCATAGGTCTCGGTGAACGTCTCCGGCATGTCCTCCGCGGTCGTCTCCTTCTGCGCCTCGGCGGGCGAGACGAGCGGGCCGTCCTGCGCCTTCGGCGCGACAGGCGGCGGCAGTATGGGCTTGCGCAGCCTGTGTTCGCTGGCCTGCGGACGGGTCACGGACAGTATGCTCACGGTCACGGCGTTCACGCTGATGCCGCAGTTGAGTTCGACATACTGGCGGATGGCGCGCTGCAGGTTGACCGTCACCGTGGGGACGTGGACGCCGTTGTCCATGGTCGCGTTCAGCATGACGTCGATCGAATCGTCAAGCCCCACGATCGTGGGCTTGATGTCGCGCACGCCTTCGACCGTGCCGGCGGCCTGCCTGACCATCTGCTCGATCACGGGTATGGAAAGGCGTACCTTGCCGGAATCGGACGTCTCGACCACGATGAAGCCGCGGTCCTCGCGCCGGCCCTTCTTCTTGATGAGCGTGGCGAGCGACCATACGGCGATGGCCAGATACACGATCGCGGCGCAGACCAGCGCGGGGATCCAGAAGCGCTTAGGCAAGAACCAAAGCACCTCTTCGCGCGAAGGCTGTACGATCCACAACACCGCAAGCAGCACGAACATCGCCAGCGACAGAAGCCAGTGTATGATGAGCAATACCCTCTTGGGCCACTTGATATTCATTCGTCACACCTGCCTGCAATAGTCAGTCCTTCGTCGGCTGTTTCGTCGACAGCTTCTTCCTCTTCTTCTGAGATCTCCTCCGGCGCTTCGGCCTCGTCGGCTTCTTCTACAGGGATTTCTTCTTTGATGGCCTTTTCCTCTTCGGCCTCGGTCTCCTGAAGGAACTTCTTCTGTTGCTCGTCGAGCTCGCGCGCCGCGCGCTGCTCGCGCTCGAAGCTCACGCCGTTGACATGCACGTCCACGGAACGGACCTCCAGCCCGGACATGGTCTCGATCGCCTTCTTGACGTTCTCCTGTATGCCGTGGGCGACATCTGGAACGGTGGAGCCGTATTCCACCGTGATGGTGACGTCGACCTTCACCGTGTTGCCCTCGAGATCGATGTGCACGCCCTTGGTGAAATTGCGCGTGGACCTGCGGGAGAACATGTCCGCAAAACCGGAAGAAGACGAGGATCCGCTCATGCTGGCAACGCCTTCGACCTCGGTGGCCGCAAGGCCCGCGATGGTCGCCACGACATCAGTGGCGAAGGAAACGGTACCGTCCTGGTTCTCGTCGAGTTTCACATCGGAAGGATAATTCTCGTTCATCGTTATACTCCTCCTTTATAGTGCATATTATATCAGATTATCGCCCTGAGTGCAAACGATTTGCCCGTGAATTCCGAAAAAAGGCGGTAAATTAAGCGTCGCTTCCGATACGGAGTCCGACAGTACCAACAGATCATTTTACGATCAGCCTCCAAAATAATATTTCTTTCAACCATTCTACTATTACAGACTTCGGTCTGTCACTTGTTGCGCTTGACATCGGATAGCGGGCTGTGCTATGCTGTCTCAGATCAGTTCAAGAAGGAGCCGTCCATATCCCCATGCATGATACGCCCATATTCTTTGCGCCCCTTGAGGGCATCACGGACAGCATATTCAGGCGAAAGCACTTCGAACGCTTTGGCGGCATCGCGCGATACTACATACCGTTCATAAGCCCTACGAAGCATCTTTCGTTCACCTCCCGCGAACAGCGCGCCGTCTCCCCCGTCGAAAACGAGGGCATGCCCGTGGTGCCGCTGGTCCTTACGAACGACGGCGAGCACTTCGTGGCCACGGCGCGCCTGCTGTACGAGGCCGGCTATGATGAAGTGGACTTGAACCTGGGCTGCCCCTCCGGCACGGTCACCGCCAAGAGAAAGGGCGCGGGATTGCTGCGCGAGCCGGACGACCTCAGGCGTTTCCTGGACAAGGTCTTTGAAGGCGCGCCCCCCTGCG
>SVGK01000012.1 GCA_015056395.1 Clostridiales bacterium | reverse complement strand
CAACCGCTTATCGCATAAATGTTACAATATATCACATTTTACTGCCAAAGGGATATAAGGAGCGGAAACGTATACAGAGATGCATACGTTTTCGGAGTTGCATCTGGAAAAATTGCGGAAATATCTGGAATTACCGAATGGAGTGCCACCGCACGATGTATTTGAGGATATATTCAGTCGAGTAGTCACAGCAGCAGTGGGCAAATGCTTCAAGCTACTCACAGACAGCATCAAAGCGGGAGAAGGAACGGATCATGTAGTAGCGCTGGATGGTAAGACGGTACGCAGGTGCGAGGACCGGGAGCAATACTCAGGAAAGGAGCAGATTACATCCATCCCTCGAAGGAAAACCAGCCCCGTCTCTTGGAGGATATCCGTATTTATGCCGAAGAGGATGTATTGTCGGCAGCAAAGAAGGATCTGCAAGCTGCTCAGCGATATGCGTGTACCAAAGACAAAGGGCATTGAGAACAACCTCCATTGGTGCCTGGTCGTTCGATTATGCCCTCTCTGTCGTTCGCTGTTTTGCTCTCAGTTCGTAAGCGATTGCCGCCGCTTGTTTTACATTGCGCCGCTTGACAAAAGGCGCGGCTGTTCCTATAATATGACCGGATCGAACGACTGCGTAGATGGGAAGAGTAACGCCGCGGCGGAAGGCATCGACAGAGAGGGACATCGTTCAGGCTGAAAGCGTCCCGCGCCTTTTGGACAGCGCGAAAGACACCCCGGAGCATCCGCCTGAGAAGGCGGCGCCCTGCCCGCGTTAGAAGGCTTATGAGATGTGCGCCGATAAGGCGCGCGCAAACAGGGTGGCACCGCGAGACCTTCGCCCCTAAGCATGGGACGGAGGCGTTTTTATTTTCGACATGAAAGGAGACACGACAATGCTGACACAGGCCCCGAAGGGCACGCAGGACATGCTGCCCAAAGACGCGCACCGCTGGCAGACCATCGAGTCGAACATGCGCAGGATATGCGCGCTGGCGGGCTACCGCGAGATACGCACGCCCGTGTTCGAGCACACGGAGCTGTTCCAGCGCGGCGTGGGCGAGACCACGGACGTCGTGCAGAAGGAAATGTACACGTTCAACGACAAGGGCAACCGCTCGATCACGCTGAAGCCGGAGGGAACGGCCGGCGCCGTGCGGGCGCTCGTCGAGTCGCACCTGTACGCGGACATACAGCCCGTCAAGCTGTACTACGTGTCCTGCCCGTGCTTCCGCTATGAGAAGCCGCAGTCCGGCCGGCTCAGGCAGTTCCATCAGAACGGCGTGGAGGTGTTCGGCGCGAAGGACGCGAGCGTCGACGCCGAGATCATCGACCTCGCCATGAAGCTGCTCAACGCAAACGGCATAGAGGGGCTCAGGCTCAACATCAATTCGATCGGCTGCCCCAACTGCCGCAAGGCCTACCACGAGAAGCTGCGCGCCTATCTCGAACCGAAGCTCCCCACGCTCTGCCAGACCTGCCGCGACCGCTTCGAGCGCAATCCGCTGAGGACACTGGACTGCAAGGAGGACGCGGACAAGCTCACGGACGCGCCGGCGATGCTCGACAACCTGTGCGGGGAATGCGCCGATCACTTCGAAAAGCTCAGGAAGTACTTAGACGGCATGGGCATAAGCTACAATGTCGACCCGCGCATTGTGCGCGGCCTGGATTACTACACCAAGACCGTGTTCGAGATCATCACCGACACGCCCAACGGCGAACTGACCGTCTGCGGCGGCGGCCGCTACGACGGCCTGGTCGAGGAACTCGGCGGCCCGTCCACGCCGGGCATAGGCTTCGGCATGGGCATCGAGCGCATGATCATGGTGCAGGACCTGTTCGGCGTGGCGCCGCAGGCGCCCGCGCTCTACGACGTGTTCGTGGTGACCATGGGCGACGCCGCGCGCATGGAGGGCATAAAGCTGGTCGCCGAGCTGCGCGCCGCGGGCGTGCGCGCGGACATCGATCACGCCGCGCGCAGCATGAAGGCGCAGTTCAAATACGCCAACAAGACGGGCGCTAAGAAGGTGGTCGTCATCGCGGAGGACGAGCTTGCGCGCGGCGTGGTCAAGCTGCGCGACATGGAGCAGAGCGCCGAGACGGAGGTCCCGCGCGCGGATATCGTCGGGATCGTCACAAAGGATCATTGAATGCAGGGAGGAACGAGCCATGCTTTCGCATAAGAGAGACCATTACTGCGGCCTTCTGAGGAAGACCGACGTCGGCACGAAGGTGCATCTGTCCGGCTGGGTGCAGCGCACGCGCGACCTGGGCGGCGTCGTGTTCGTCTGGCTGCGCGACCGCGAGGGACTGGTGCAGCTGGTGTTCGACAACGCCGTCTGCACCCCCGAGATATTCGAACTGGGCCGTTCACTGCGCGGCGAGTACGTGCTGACCGTGTCGGGCGAGGTGCGCGCGAGGGAAGAAGGCGCCATCAACCGCGACCTGGCCACCGGCGAGATCGAGGTCGTGGTCGAGGACGCCGTGCTGCTCAACAAGAGCGAGACGCCGCCCATCTACATAGACGACAAGGTGGACGAGAACGAGCTGGTGCGCCTGAAGTACCGCTATCTGGACCTGCGCCGTCCGTCCATGCAGGAAAAGCTGCGCATGCGCTCGCGCATGGTGAACTCCATACGCATGGCGCTGGACGAGGAGGGCTTCACGGAGGTCGAGACGCCGATACTGTCGAAGTCCACGCCCGAGGGCGCGCGCGACTTCCTGGTGCCTTCGCGCCTGCATCCCGGCACGTTCTACGCGCTGCCGCAGAGCCCGCAGATCTACAAGCAGCTCCTGATGCTGGCTGGCTTCGACAAGTACTACCAGATCGCGCGCTGCTTCCGCGACGAGGACAACCGCGCGGACAGGCAGCCGGAGTTCACGCAGTGCGACATCGAGATGTCGTTCATCGACGAAGAGGACATCTACGCCGTGGTCGAGCGCGTGTTCCACCGCATATTCAAGGATGTCAAGGGCATAGATCTGGCATTGCCGCTGCCGCGCATCACCTGGCAGGAGGCTATGGAGAACTATGGCTCCGACAAGCCTGACAGGCGCTTCGGCATGAAGCTCGTGGACTTGACGGACAAGCTGGGCAAAACGGGCTTCGTCGTGTTCGACAGCGCCATAGAGGCGGGCGGCCGCGTGGAGGCCATCAACGCCAAGGGCCTGGCGGGCATGACGCGCAAGGAGATCGACTCCTATGCCGAGTTCGTCAAGACCTACCGCGCGAAGGGCCTGCCCTACATGACGTTCACCCATGACGGCAGCGTCAAGAGCTCATTCAACAAGTTCCTGACGCCGGAGCTCATCGAGCATGTGCGCGCGGCCATGGACGCCGCACCGGGCGACATCGTGTTCTTCGGCGCGGACAAGCGCTCCGTCGTGTGGCAGGCGCTGGGCGCGCTCAGGTGCGAGATCGCGAAGCGCCACGGCCTGATCGACCACGACGTGTACGACCTGTTCTGGGTGACGGAGTTCCCGCTGTTCGAGTACAGCGAGGAAGAGGGCCGCTATGTCGCAGCGCATCATCCGTTCACGAGCTGGTATCCGGAGGACAACAAGTATCTGGACACCGATAAGGAGAAGGTGCGCTCCCGCGCGTATGACCTGGTCATGAACGGCATCGAACTGGCCAGCGGCTCCATCCGCATACACAGAAGCGACATGCAAGCGCAGATGTTCGACATGATCGGCCTGAGCCACGAGGAGGCGCATCACCGCTTCGGCTTCCTGCTGGATGCGTTCAAGTACGGCGCGCCGCCGCACGGCGGCCTGGCGTTCGGCATCGACAGGCTCATCATGCTGCTGACGGACAGCGACAGCCTGCGCGACATCATCGCCTTCCCGAAGGCGACCAGCGCCAACTGCCTGATGATGGAGACGCCCGCGGACGTGCGTCCGGACCAGCTGGAGACGCTGAAGATCAAGATCGACATACAGGAATGAATACCGCGCCGCGGGTACGCAGAGAGGTCATGATCCCATGTTCATATCGCACGACCGCGATTTCTACAAGTCGTTCATCAAGCTGAGCCTGGCTCTCATGATCGAGCAGGCGGTCATACTCTCCGTGAATCTGGCGGACAACGTGATGCTGGGCAACTACAGCGAGTCGGCGCTCTCCGGCGTTGCGGCGGTCAACCAGATACAGTTCGTACTGCAGCAGGTGGTCTACGGCATATCCAACGGCATGATCGTGCTGGGCAGCCAATACTGGGGGCAGAAGCGCCTGGGCGAGATCAAAAAGCTCTCCGCGATAGGCGCGTGGTTCGCATTGGCCATCACAGTGATGCTGTTCATCGCCGTTTCGTTGTGGCCGCGCGGCGCGCTGGCGTTGTTCACGGGCGACGGCCCGATCATCGATCAGGGCGTCAGGTACCTGGACATCATGCGCTTTTCGTACATGTTCTTCGGGCTTACGACGGTCATGCTGGGCACGCTGCGCGTGATCGAGATCGTCAGGATCGCGCTGCGCGTGTCTCTCGTGTCGCTGGTGATCAACGTGTCGATCAACTTCCTGTTGATACAGGGCCGCTTCGGCTTTCCCGAGATGGGCGTGCGCGGCGCGGCGATCGGCACGCTGACGGCGCGCGTGGTCGAGTTCATCATCGTGGCACACAACCTTTTCGTGCGCGAGGACAGGCTCGGCCTGAAGCCACGCGAGTGGCTGCACGTGGACCGCGTCATGCTCGGCGATTTCGTCAAGGTCAGCACGCCCATCATCGTGGCGGCGTTCCTCTGGGGCGTCAACAACGCGGTGCAGACGGTGATACTGGGGCACATGGACAAGAGCGCCATCGCGGCGCAGTCCATCTCCTCGACAATCTATCTGCTGCTCAAGGTGACCAGCGTGGGCGCCGCGTCGGCGGCTTCGATACTGATCGGCAAGACCGTGGGCGCGGGCGATATGGATAAGGTCAGGGAATACACGCGCACGCTGCAGGTGATATTCGTGGGCATAGGCCTCACGCTCGCGCTGCTGATGACGATCATACGCTTCCCGCTGCTGGCGGTCTACAACATCACGGACGAGACGCGCCGCATGGCCAACGCCTTCATGACCATACAGACCATCACGATATTCACGATGTCGTATCAGATGGCGGTCAACACGGGCATCGTGCGCGGAGGCGGCGACACGCGGTTCATACTGATCGTCGATCTGGTCTCGATATTCGGCATCGTGCTGCCGCTGTCGCTGTTGGGCGCTTTCGTGTGGGACCTGTCGCCCGTCGCGGTCACGTTCATATTGAATTCGGATCAGATATTCAAATGCGTGCCCGCGTTCATACGCTGCAACAGCTACAAGTGGATCAAGAACCTGACGCGGCCGGAACGCGGGGGATGACGTCCTGAAGGCAAAGCGAAAGGAGAGACGACACGACAGGAAATAAAGCATAGAGTATACTTAGTAGTTTCTGATTGTTCTGTTCTGGATTATCAATGGTGTTCAGGAGGATGATAATGGGCAAGTGCTTAAAATGCGGAAGAGGAGGCATCCTTTTCCGTGTTGACAAGAATGGACTCTGTTCTGATTGTGCGAAGGTAGTCCATATCAGAAACAACATAGAAGCGGATTTATACAGGAATAACGTTGCATTTAGACAGGCGATTAATGCGAATGCCGACACTGATAAGCTAATTGACTTACTGAATCGTGCTCGTGAACAGTACAGACAAGATGGGAACATTGATAAGCTGATTAAAGGCTATGAAGCGGTACTTATTCAGGCCACAAAGCCTGTACATTCACCGTCCGTTGCTATGCAGTTAGTTGACCTTTATGTTAAGAACGGGCAAAATGATAAAGCATGGGGATATATGAACAGCCTTCTTGCACGATCGGATTATGTTGTTCCGCGTGACAAGATTCGCCTTGCTCAGTCGAAGATACTAAAGAAGGAAAAAAAGTATACTGAAGCAAGTGAAATGCTAATCCTCGCGTATATTGCTAAGGCACAGAATCAAGCATATGATGTTTCAGCGTTCGAAAAAGACATAAAGCCAATTGCAAGAAAAATCGGATTGGATGATGTCAAAATCCAGGAGTTAGTTTCACTCGTCGATGGATTAGTTCGACGAGATGTCACCAATGAGCAAGCGGTAATTAAGTCTTTCAAGAAACAACTAAAAGAATGGGGCATGTAGGTCCTCAAGCTCACTACTCAAGGCGGCGCTATCGGCGTCGCTTACTTTATACCCTGAAGGTGACAGTATTTGAAGGATTGGATTGAATAGAATGATATAATACATGCTTGGATATTCTTTGTGTCCCAATGTCCGTCGACTACAATCTCTGAACTTCAGATTGCCTTTGTTGCAGCAATAGGGTTCGGATGCTTCACCAGCGTCGAAAAACACAGACGTGCAGTGTAAGTTCATCGACTGTTATAGAATAAAAATGGCCGAAAACTAACAACATTATGTTTGCTGGACAGAATAGACGCTCTACACTGAATCACCCTTCGAATTCAAGCCACCAATGTTACAGTGCCTGTGATTGGCACTGTCTCTATTTCGCCTTGGGGAGGCTCCAGTGGTAGCGCGCCGCGAGCATGCGCAGCACGATGACCGCTACGGCGCCCGCGACCATCGAGGGCGTCGCGCCCGCGGCGGGCCACATCAGCGCGCACGTCCACGCGCCTATGATCGACGCGCTTGCGTAGAAGTGCTTCACGAACACGTGCGGCGTGTCTCCCGCGAACACGTCCCTGAGTATGCCGCCGCCCACGCCCGTGAGCACGCCCACGAACGTGACCAGGAAATCGTTGGGAGAGGCGATGGTCCCCTGCGCCACCTGCACGCCCACTACCGTGAACAGGCCGAGCCCCAGCGAATCCATGCACAGCAGGAGTATGTCATAGACCTTCTGCATGTGCATGAGCGCGCCGCGGACCTTCGAAAGGAACAGTATGAGGCTTGCGGCGATGGCGATCAGCGGCAAAAGCGGCTCCTGGAACGCCACGGGCGGCGCTACGTCCAGTATCAGGTCGCGCACGATGCCGCCGCCCACCGCCGTGGTCAGGCCCAGTATCGCCACGCCGAATATGTCCATCTTCTTTTGGATGCCCACCGAGGCGCCGGAGACCGCGAACGCCACCGTGCCTATGATCTCGAACAGGAGTATGATGTGCATGGCTGCATACCTCGTTTACCACGGACCATCGCCGAATATGTCGTCATAGAAAAGCATCTCCTCGATGCCGTAGGGGCGCTGCCGCTCCTTCTTCATGAGCGCGCGGTACGTCTTTCCGTCCACCAGCACCGTGCGCTTCTTCATGACCGTCTTTCTGCGTCCGAACAGGCCGCGCACCTCGGTCGGCACGAGGACCTTTACCCTGTGCTTCACGCAGCGTCACCCCCCCCGTATCGCTTCAGAGCTGCCCTATGGCGTAGACGTTGAGGCGCTCCCGCGGGTCCTTTCGTCCGAAGATGTCTTCGAACGTGATGGCGTCGCAGAGGCGTATCTCCGCATGTGACTGGAGCGCCTGCAGGTATTCCTCGGAGGGGTAGTAGCAGAACAGGCGCATCTCCCGGGGCTGTAAGTACCACGCATCCGTGATCCTCGAAAGCACGTGCGTGAATATCGCCTCGGAGAACGGGTTGAAGAAAAAGAACGAATCCTCGTCCTGTAGCTCGTACTGCTCCGCCAGCCTGTGCACAAGTATGACCCTGTCGCCCGTGCGCGCCGTCCTGCGGTTCTCGCGTGCCAGCGCGTACAGCTTTTCGGACTGCTCTATACCGGTCGCGTGACAGCCGACCTGGTCGGCCAGGAAGAACATCACGCGTCCCTTGCCGCAGCCGTAGTCCAACAGGCGGTGCTTCCGCTTCAGGTGGCCGCTCGCCGCCAGGCGCTCCAGCACCGGATAGGGCGTGGGCTCGTAGGGCGCGTAGTTCGCGTCGGACACGTCCTCGCGGCCCGTCGTCTTTATGCGCAGACGCCTGTCCCATTCCCGTTCGTTCACAGCGCGCCCTCCAGTCTGAGCAGATATGTCTTGCGTTCAAGACCTCCCGCATAGCCGGTCAGGCGCCCGTCCGCGCCGACGACGCGGTGGCAGGGGACGATCAGCGATACGGGGTTGCGCCCCACGGCGCCGCCCACGGCGCGCGCGGCGCTGCCGAGCCTCTCCGCAAGCTGTCCGTAGGTCGCCGTCTGGCCGAAGGGGATGCTGAGCAGCATATCCCACACGGATGTGCGGAAAGGCGTTCCCGAGAGGGACAGAGGCGGCGTGAAGCCGGGATCGCGCCCGCTGAAATAGATCCGAAGCCACGCCTCCGCCTGTTCGAACACGGGGAGGTATGTCAGCTCGGCGCGTCCGGCGAGCGCTTTGGGAAAGTGCCGCTGCCCGTCGAACCAAAGACCCGTCAGCGCGTCTCCGTCCGACGCCATCGTGATGCCGCCCAGCGGCGAATCGACGTGATGGATGTATGTCATGTCGCACCTCCTCTTCTTCTATTGTACAACGCGGCGCACGCAATTACAAGGGCATGTCCCGCTTTTGTTGACAAACAAAGCGATCTGTGCTATCTTGTTGCGGCAAGGGACACGGAAATGAGGAATACAGACATGCAAAGGAAACAGGGCGCGCCGGGCTGCATAGAGGTCAGGGGTGCGCGCGTACACAATCTCAAGAACATCGACGTGGACATACCGCTCAACGGCATCGTGGGCGTGGCGGGCGTGTCCGGCTCGGGCAAGTCGTCGCTGGCGCTGGGCATACTCTACGCGGAGGGCTCGCGCAGGTACCTGGAGAGCCTGTCGACCTACACGCGCAGGCGCATGACGCAGGCGGCCAAGGCGGACGTGGACCGCGTGCTCTACGTGCCCGCCGCGCTGGCGCTGCACCAGCGGCCCGCGGTGCCCGGCATGCGCTCCACTTTCGGGACCGGCACCGAGCTTTTGAACAGCCTGAGGCTCATGTACTCGCGCCTGGGCAGCCACCGCTGCCCCAACGGGCACTACGTCGAGCCGACCATCAACGTCGCCGCGGACCAGCCCGTCGTGTGCCCCGCGTGCGGCGTCACGTTCTTTGCGCCCGGCGCGGAGGAGCTTTCGTTCAATTCGACGGGCGCCTGCCCGAGGTGCGAGGGGACCGGCATGGTGCGCACCGTGGATGAGAGCACGCTCGTGCCGGACGAATCGCTCACGATCGACGAGGGGGCCGTCGCGCCGTGGCAGACGCTCATGTGGTCGCTGATGAAGGACATCGCCCGCGCCATGGGCGTGCGCACGGACGTTCCCTTCCGCGAGCTCACGCAGAAGGAGCGCGACATCGTGTTCCACGGCCCCGCGGTCAAGAAGAACATCATCTACCAGAACAAGACCTCCGGCGCGGCGGGGGACATGGACTTCACGTACTTCAACGCGACGTATACCGTCGAGAACGCGCTTTCAAAGGTCAAGGACGAAAAGGGCATGAAGCGCGTGGAGAAGTTTTTGAAGACGGAGGTCTGCCCGGACTGCATGGGCACGCGCCTCTCGGACGCCGCGCGCGCGCCGCTCCTGCGGGGCCTGCCGCTGTCAGAGGCCTGCAAAATGACGCTCACGGAGCTGGTCGCGTGGGTGCAGGGCGTGCCGGCCTCGCTTCCGGAACCCATGCGCCCCATGGCGAAGAGCATCGCGGATTCCTTTCTGAACAACGCAAAGCGCCTTATGGACCTGGGACTTTCCTACCTCACGCTCGACCGCGCCTCCAACACGCTTTCGACAGGAGAGCGGCAGCGCATGCAGCTTGCGCGCGCCGTGCGCAACCGCACAACGGGCGTGCTGTACGTGCTGGACGAGCCGTCCATAGGGCTGCACCCCGCCAATGTCGAGGGCATGACGAAGGTCATGGAGGACCTGGTGGACGACGGCAATTCCGTGCTGGTGGTGGATCACGATCTGGAGGCGCTGAAGGCGGCGGACTGGCTGATCGAGATGGGCCCGGGCGCCGGGGCGGACGGCGGGCGCGTCGTGGCGCAGGGCACGCTGGACGATGTCGCGAACGACGCTTCCTCCCTGATCGGCGGCTATCTGTCCGGAAGGACGACGGTGAAGGCGGACCGCCTGAGGGACGCGGCGCGCATGTTCGAGCTGGGAAGCATATCCCTTTCGACCGACGCGATACACACGGTCAGGCCGATCGAGCTGCGCCTGCCGCGCGGGCGGCTGATCGCCGTGACAGGCGTGTCCGGTTCGGGCAAGACCACGCTGATACTCGAAAGCTTGGTCCCGGCTCTGCACGCGGCGACCGCCGGCGGTGAGATGCCGCGGCACGTGCGCGGCGTGGATGCGCCCGGCCTACAGCACGTCAAGCTGATCGACGCGACGCCGATAGGCATCAACGTGCGCTCCACCGTGGTGACATACACGGGCGTGCACGACGAATTGCGCAAGGTTTTCGCGCGCGCACAGGACGCGAAGGCGCGCGGGTACAAAGCGGGAGACTTCTCCTACAACACCGGAAAGCTGCGCTGCCCGACCTGCGACGGCACGGGCACGATATCGCTTGACGTGCAGTTCCTGCCGGATGTCGAGATCCCCTGTCCGGAATGCAGGGGCGCGAGGTACGCCCGCGAGGCGTGGCTTGTGCAGCGCAAGGGGTTTACGCTTCCGCAGCTCATGGGCATGAGCGTCACACAGGCGCGCGAGGCCTGCGCGGACATCCCGCAGGTGGCGGGCAAGCTGGACGTGCTCAAGTCGCTGGGGCTCGGTTACCTGACGCTGGGCGAGCAGACGCCCAGCCTTTCCGGCGGCGAGGCACAGCGCCTCAAGCTGGCCAGCGAGATGGGACGGACGCAGCGCGACAGCGTGTTCGTGTTCGACGAGCCGACCATAGGCCTGCACCCGAGGGATGTGCAGACGCTGCTCGAGGTGCTGCGCACGCTCACGGCGCTGGGCGGCACGGTCGTCGTGATCGAGCACGACCTGGACATGATCGCCAACGCGGACTACGTGGTGGACATGGGCCCGGGCGGCGGCGCGGAGGGCGGCCGCATCGTCGCCACGGGCACGCCGGAGGAGATCATGGACGCGCCGGAGAGCCTCACGGGCAGATACCTGAAGCGGCACGTACGGGGATAAAGCAACGCGGAGCGCACATATACAGCGCTCCGCGCAGCTTTTGAGAGAGATGGTTTCAATCTTTTATGATGGTGGCGACGATGACCAGGTCGCGGCTTCCTGTATTTTCCACGCCGTGACCGTGGCCTGAGAACGTGGCCAGGCAGTCGCCTTCGCACACGTCGTAGAACCGGTCGTCGTCCTGCACACGGCCGTGACCTTCGACAAAGTAGAACAGCTCCGTCTCGCCCTCGTGGACGTGATAGCCTATGGACGCGCCCGGGATCAGCGTCAACGTGGAGAATATGCGCGCATTCTCGGGCAGCTGCGCGGAGAGCGTCTTCTGACGGACGTATTCCTTGCCGCCGCGCATGTATTCACGTATGCTGACCTTTTGTTCACCGGCACGTGTAAGCATTGCTCATCCCTCCCGACCCGCAAAAACGTTAGTTATGGTAGATTTATCAGGAATAATCTGTTCCCCTTGGGACGATTCAATTATAGCAAGCCTGTGTGTTTTTTTCAAGCATGCGCGGTGATTTTTACCTTGGTGACGCAGTTTTGCGTAGGGGCGGTGCAGGCTCCTGTGAAAAACTTGCGTTTTTGCCCGATTTGTGGTATCATATTGGAACGTTCAAGGAGGTGGATCGTCTTGGCGACCAGCATTCGCAGCTGCGCAGGCGGCGTGGTGTTTTCGGGCAATGATGTTTTCCTTCTCATGAGTGATCGCGGCGAGTGGGTCATGCCGAAGGGCGTGATACGCAACCACAACCGTTCCAACGAGGTGGCGCTCTGGCGCGTGGAGGACGAGGCCGGCATACACGCGGAGATCATAGGCATCGCCGGCAACACGCGGTACGACTTCTTTTCCGAGAGCCGTGGGCACGAGGTCAGCAACCGCATACAGTGGTTTGCGATGGTGGCGGACGATCACAGCTATCAGGTCTCCTACGACCAGGGCTTTTTGAACGGGGGATATTTCCCGGTGGACGAGGCGCTGAACAAGCTCACGTTCGAGCCGGACAAGGAGATCGTGCGCAATGCGCTGATACTCTATGACAAGTACAGGCAGCAGGGACGGGACGAGCAGTCCTGATCCCGGCAGCCATTCAAGACGATTCGCAGGGACGACATGGATGCGCCTCTGCGAATCGTCTTGAATGGGGCAAATGGATGCGTCACTGGAACAGCGGCGTGGAGAGATACCTGTCGCCGGTGTCCGGCAGCAGCACCACGATGTTCTTGCCGCGGTTCTCGGGGCGCTGCGCCAGCTTAAGCGCGGCCCACAGCGCCGCGCCGGACGATATGCCCACCAGCACGCCCTCCAGGCGGCCGACCTTACGGCCGGCGGCGAAGGCGTCCTCGTTCGTCACGGGGATGACCTCGTCATAGACGGATGTGTCGAGCACGTCGGGCACGAACCCAGCGCCGATGCCCTGTATCTTGTGCGCGCCGGACACGCCCTTGCTCAGCACCGGGCTGCTCTCCGGCTCGACTGCGACGACCTTTACGGAAGGATCCTTCTCTTTCAGATATCCGCCCACGCCGGTGATGGTGCCGCCCGTGCCCACGCCCGCGACGAATATGTCCACATGGCCGTCGGTATCCTCCCAGATTTCCGGGCCGGTGGTCGCGCGGTGTATCGCGGGATTGGCCGGGTTGACGAACTGGCCGGGTATGAAGCTGTTCGGGTTCTCCCGTGCGAGTTCCTCTGCCTTCGCGATGGCGCCCTTCATGCCTTTCGAGCCCTCCGTGAGCACGAGCTCCGCGCCGTAGGCCTTCATGAGCTGGCGGCGTTCCACGCTCATGGTCTCCGGCATCACGATGACGATCCTGTAGCCGCGCGCGGCCGCCACGCTGGCCAGGCCTATGCCCGTGTTGCCCGATGTGGGCTCTATGATGACCGTGTCCGGCTTCAGCTGTCCGGCGGCCTCCGCCTGGTCGATCATGGCCTTCGCGATGCGGTCCTTGACGGAGCCGGCGGGGTTGAAGTATTCGAGCTTCGCCAGTATGTGCGCGTCGACGCCCGCGTCGCGCTGTATGCGCGTGAGCTCAAGAAGCGGCGTATGGCCGATCAGCTGGTCGGCGGACTGGAATATCCTTGCCATGGGAACATCTCCTTTTCGAATCACCTAATTCCTATAGGGTTAATAGGATTATAGACCATAGACGATGATTTGTCAATAGGCGACGACAAAAAAACAGGAGGAAAGCTATGGAAACGCGCATCGAAAGAGACAGCATGGGCGAGATGCAGGTGCCTGCAGACGCGCTGTGGGGCGCGCAGACGGAGCGCAGCCGCAGGAATTTCCCGATCGGCGCTGGGCGGGAGGGCATGCCCGTGGAGCTGGTCAGGGCGTTCGGGCTGCTCAAGAAGGCGGCGGCCCAAGCCAACCGCGCGCTGCAGCCGCAGCGCATGACGGAGGTGAAGTGCGACGCGATCGCCCGGGCGTGCGACGAGGTGATCTCGGGCGCGCTGGACGCCCACTTCCCTCTGGTGGTGTGGCAGACGGGCTCCGGCACGCAGTCCAACATGAACGCCAACGAGGTGATCGCGAACCGCGGCATGCAGCTTTGCGATGTGAAGCTGCACCCCAACGACGATGTGAACATGTCGCAGTCGTCAAACGACACGTTCCCCACGGCCATGCACATCGCGGCGGCGCTGATGCTCGAGGACAAGCTGCTGCCCGCCGTGGACGGGCTGGTCGAGACGTTCATCAGGCTGGAGGCGGAGAACGCGGACGTGGTCAAGTCGGGCCGCACGCACCTGCAGGACGCCGTGCCGATACGCTTCTCTCAGGAGATCTCCGGCTGGCGCGCGAGCCTCGAACGTGACCGCGAGATGATACGCGTGTCTCTTGAGCCGCTCATGGAGCTGGCGCTGGGCGGCACGGCGGTGGGCACGGGGCTGAATGCGCCAAAGGGCTTCGATACGCTGGTGGCGGCGCGCCTTGCAAAGCTTACGGGCAAGCCGTTCCGGACGGCGGGCAACAAGTTCCATGCGCTGGCCTCCAAGGACGAGCTGGTGTTCGCGCATGGCGCGGTCAAGGCGCTGGCGGCAGACATGATGAAGATCGCCAACGACGTGCGCTGGCTGGCCTCCGGCCCAAGGCTTGGCCTGGGCGAGATCAGCATACCGGAGAACGAGCCCGGCTCTTCGATCATGCCCGGCAAGGTGAACCCCACGCAGTGCGAGGCGGTCACGATGGTGGCGGTGCAGGTGATGGGCAACGATGCGGCCATAGGCTTCGCGGCTTCGCAGGGGAACTTCGAGCTGAACGTGTTCATGCCCGTGATCGCCTACAACTTCCTGCAGTCCGCGCGCCTGCTCGCCGAGGCGATCGATTCGTTCAACGCGCGCTGCGCCGCGGGCATACGCGCCGATCGCGCAAAGATGCATGCGAACCTGCACGATTCGCTCATGCTGGTCACCGCGCTCAATCCGTACATAGGCTATGAGAACGCCGCGAAGACGGCGAAGAAGGCCTATGCCGAGGGGACAACGCTGAAGGAAGCCTGTGTGGCGCTGGGCTTCCTGACGGAGGCGCAGTTCGACGAGGTGTTCAGGCCGGAGGAGATGGCGGGAGAATGAGGAGTGAGGAATGAGGAATGAGGAATTAACAGTTAACAGTTAACAGTGAACAATTGATGGCCTGGTTGCAGGATGTGGTCACTGCCTGCGGGATCTATGTGCATGTCAGAGGACCATCGTTTCGGCCGTGCCGTAGGGGCGCGCCTTGGTGCGCCCGCATATCGCACGAACGTTCCGACCGTCACCGCCGGGACGCTTATAGGACATCCGCGCCGTTCCTGCAAACGTGGGGGGAACGTGGCGGCCTGGAGGTCGTCGCTGCGGATGATGTTGTGAACGGCCTCCCGTAGGGGCGCCATCCATGGCGCCCGCATCAGTCGATGATTCCAGAGAGCGATCCGCCCGCCTTTTCGACAGATCCTTCTGTATAGCCTAAGGAAGGTATGGACCATGAGAAGAGTCAATGAAACCGACTATGGGGAATACATAAAGTGGGCCAGAGCCAATACGGCCAACACCGTTTACCCGTGTTCCATAGCGGAAGGCTTCCAAACCGGTGAGATCTATGTCAACGACGGCCCCGGCGCAGGATCGGTATTCTTTTGGCATCACTGCGGGTTCGGATATATCTCGGGAGACCCTTCGGATGGATTCCTGAACGACATCTGTTCCATGATGACAGAAGGTCATGTCGGCAGACGGTTGGTCCTGATCACGTCTGACGATCATGTGACGGCCTTTTTCCGTCACAAGGATGTCCATATGGACCGCAGGGCAGAATACGCGTATCCTCAAAATGGTCACACTGCCGGGAAAGCCGTAAGCGACTATCGGATAGAAAGGATCGACAGGGACAACATTTCAAAGATCGAAGGAAGGATCATACCGTCCTTTTCCTGGGGATCGCCCGAGTTGTTTTTGAAAGAAGGGTTTGGCTATATAGCGCTTCAGCGGGAAAAAGTATGCGCGGTCAGCTTCTCAGCGGCCGTCAGCTCAGAAGAAATAGACATAGGCGTTGAAACGCATGAGGATCACCGCGGAAAGGGTTTGGCCGCAATGCTGGCAGGCAGGATGTGTGATCATATCGTCGAGATCAGGAAAAGACCGGTGTGGGCGCATTCGGTTTCGAATACCGGTTCCATGAATACGGCCCTGAGATGCGGGTTCGTTCGAGAAAGGATCGATACGGTGATCAGAAAGAGGGATACCGCAAAACAGAGCGCGCTGCTCTGATACCAGGATCATCCGACTGTATCACGGCTGCCCCGCGGGGATGTCCCGCGGGGCAGCCGTCAAATCCCGTCAGCAGCTCAGCTTGCGTATCATGGTCAGTATGCGTGCACAGCAGGCGTCCAGCGCCTCCATGGGCAGGGACTGGTCGTTCTCCTCGTTCACCGCGTCGATGATCTCGCGTATGTCCGAGGTCAGGCCCGGCATGGTCAGGTCGTTGCCGGCGGCCACGCACTTCGCGGCGGAACTGCCGCCATCGGAGTTCGTAGTGGTCCAGTCGGTCATGATGATGCCCCTGAAGCCCCATGTCTCGCGCGCGGCGACCGTGCACAGGTCGCGGCTGTTCGCGGTGTGCTCGCCGTTGACCTTGTTGTACGACGTCATGATGGCCCACGGAGAAGCCTCCCTGACGGCGATCTCGAAGGGCTTCAGGTAGATCTCGCGCAGGGCGCGCTCGGACACGATGCTGTTGACGCCGCGGCGGTTGTCCTCCTGGTTGTTGCACGCGAAGTGCTTTATCGTCACGGCGGCGCCTGGGTGCGACTGTACGCCTCGCGTCAGCGCCGCGGCGATGCGCCCGGCGTGCAGCGGGTCCTCGGAGTAGTATTCGAAGTTGCGCCCGCACAGCGGGTTGCGCTTGATGTTCATGCCGGGAGCCAGCCACCACGTGATGCCGAACTCCTCCATCTCCCGCGCGATCAGCGCGCCCGCCTCCTCGACCAGCGCGTGGTCGAAGCTCTGCGCCAGCACCATGCCCACCGGTATCGCCGTGCAGTACTGGAAGTATTCCGCCGCACCCTCGTGACGGAGCTCCGTATGGAATATCCTGTTCTCAAGCGCCTGATAGCGGTCGAGCGTATATACGGAATCGTCAGCAGGGTCGACCTCGTACCTGCGGCTGATGCGCAGACCGGCGGGCCCGTCGGCCAGCACGGTGGCGGGTATGCCGTACTTCTCCAAAAGAGGCGTCGTCTCCGCGGCGGCGCCGGGCACGTGCACGGCGGCCTCGCCTATGAAGGACGCCTCGCCCTGCTTGGGGCGGCCGCAGACCAGGCACGCCTTTTCCTCAAGCGTCAGCCTGTCGACCAGTGGATCGGCAGGCGCAGGCAGGTCCGCGAGCCTGCTGTATGCCTTCAGCGCCTTCTCGGCGAAGGTGTCCATCGCGATCATGGGGAACGATCCGGCGAACATGCGGCCGAGCGCATCGCGCCAGCGCGCGTCGGCATCCGTCTTCGGCTGCCACTCCGAAAGCGCGTCGTGCAACGGACATATGCGCGGCTGCCTGCCTCCCCATGCCGTGTCCGCCAGCGTCATGGTCGCCGCCGGACGGACATGCGCCGCGTCCGAGGCCAGCAGCAGGCGATAGTCTCCCCTGTCCATGAACCATTCGGACCGGCCCGCGTGGTAGGAGGCCAGCGCCTCGAAGCCCGCGCACAGCGTGAGCTCCGCGCGTTCGCCGGGCTGCAAGAGCGGCGTCTTCGCATAGGCGATCAGGCGCTTGCGCTCCTTGCGCCTGAAGCCGTCAGGACAT
Organism: Clostridiales bacterium; assembly: GCA_015056395.1. GTDB lineage: Bacteria > Bacillota > Clostridia > Christensenellales > Aristaeellaceae > Faecivicinus. The sequence goes on along the minus strand of SVGK01000012.1, from coordinate 6,974 downwards.
GCGGCAAACAGGAAAACGACCTCCCTGCCCGCCGCATCGCCGACGTTCGTAACGGTGACCTTCAGCGAGACGCCCTGCTCCGTGCAGGCCGCTTCACCGGCCTCGACGTCGAAGCGGGTGTAGGAAAGCCCGTAGCCGAAGGGGTAGCGGAGCTGGATCTCAAAGGCGTCGAACCAGCGGTAGCCCACGTAGATGCCCTCGTGGTACTTCTCTTCGATGATGTTCCCGTCCATGTGCGAGAAGGTGTCCGCGCACGGATAGTCCTCGTAGCGCATGGCCCAGGTCTCGCTGAGCCTGCCGGAGGGCGTCACCTTGCCCGTCAGCACGTCGGCCAGCGCGCTGCCGCCCTCCATGCCCGGCTGACTCAGCAGCACCAGCGCCGAGACGGGGAAGCGGTCCATGAAGCCCAGGTCGATCACGCCGCCCACGTTCAGCACGACCACCACCTTGTCATAGGCGGTGCAGACCTCGCGCAGCTGCGCCTCCTCGATGTCGGAGAGGTAGTAGTCGCCCTTGACCGGGTGGCGGTCCGCCCCTTCGCCGGACACGCGGCTGATCATGTATATGGCGGTGTCGGTGTCCGCTTCGCGTACGATCGGCTCGCCGGCCGGGGCCTGCATGGGGTGCGCGGAATGCGCCGTGTAGAGGCTCATGAAGCTGCCCGGCTCGCTCATGTCGTATATGCTTTGCTTCCAGACCTCATAGGCCTTTGCGTAGGAGTTGTCGAGCGCATCGAGCCACGCGGTGTTGGCGATGCGTATGCCCGCGTCGCACAGCCCCTGATACGGCGACACGCCTTCGCGGCAGTTTACGGAGCCGGAGCCCGTGCCGCCCAATATCATGTGACGCGCGGCCGCGCCGTAGAGCGCCACGCGGCTGCCGGGGGCAAGCGGCAGCACGCCGTCGTTTTCGAGCAGCACGATGCCCTCTGCCGCGACCCTGCGCGCGATCGCGCGATGATCCGTTTCCCGCTGAGATGGGCTGGTCGAGAGTGTTCCGGTATGGCCATTGTGCAGCTTCATGGGGTATACGCCTCCTTATGATGATATATGGATATGGGACGGCATTGCGCCGTTCACGAATGCGTCTTGATGGCGGGCAGGACCGCGTCTATATCCACGAAGCCCGTGTCGAAGCTCCTCCGGTCGGTGTAGACGGGCACCTGTGCCGAGCGGAGCAGGTCTGTGACATCGACGTACAGGTATCGGCTGTGATATATGTGCACGTCGCCCGTGGAAGGGTCCGTATAGCGGCACTCCACCACGAACGGGTGCCGCCCGTTCACGCGGACATGGCGCTGCTCGACAACGCCGGTGATGTCCGCCATCACGCAGTGCCCGCCCTCGTAGGCGTCCCGCAGGCGCGCGCGCCTGCGCATGTCGAGGCAGAGAAGGCATGCGCCCGCGACGGCAAATACAAGGCCTTCGCCGCCAAAGGCATACAGGAAAATCTGCGGATCGTCAGGCCCCGTGCCCGCCCCGAAGCGCCACAGCAGCACTCCGAGCGCCAGGAATATCAGGCCCAGCGGCAGGAATATGGCCCCAAGTATGCCTCTGACCGTCCAGCCGAATCTCTTTTGCCGCATCGTCCGTCACGCTCCTTCTGCATATCCTCTCTATGGAAGCTTGCCGTTTTCGCGCAGGATCTGCTCGACATGGCCGATGCACTCGCAGATCATGGCGTTGCAGTGCGGCATCTTCTCGCCGCCGCGCTCCGCGTTGACGCGCAGCAGGTCCCTGCAGTTCATCAGACCGTCATGACGGCTGCGTATGTGCCTTAAGAATCCGTTCGCGATCTCGCTGTCATCAAGCCCCGCCAGGCCCAGCGCCATGAGACCTCCGGTGATCGCGCCGCATACGGAGCCCACCTGCATGCCGCCCCTGAAATATGTGGCGGCCTTCATGCAGGCAGCCTCGTCGTACCCCGCGTCCTGCGCGAACACGGACACCACGGACTGGCAGCAGTTCCAGAGCGGCCTGCCGTCCGCAGAGAAAGACCGCCTGCGTTCCATGGCCAGATCGGTATACTTGCTCATGTTCCCTCCTGTTTTCGATTCATTCGATGTCGATCTGCCGCACGTCCTGCGGGCAGCCTTCGAGCAGCCCGAGTATCCAGCTTTTGACGACGGTCTTCGTCTCGACCATGCGCCATTTCTGCGCGGCCGGTCGGTCGAGCATCGCCCTGCACGTCTCTTCGTCCAGGCGCGAGGACATCGCGGCGTCGAACGCCTCGGTGAACCACCGTATGGCCTCCTCGTCGTCCTCAAAGGGCGTGCCCTTCAGCGTGCCGCGCGCCATGCTGTCCGCCAGCGTGAGCGTTTCCGCGCGCATGGCCTGCTGCGTCTCATCGTCGTACAGCGGGACCACGCGCCAGTGGAAGCCGTCCGGATCGACCTCCAGAAGGCCCGCCCAGCCCGGATAGGCGTGCGGCTGGCCTGTGGTGATCTGCTGCAGCCCCCGTGCGCGCACGGTGGCAAAGCCGTGGTCATGGCCGCACAGGTACAGCTTCACGCCCTGAAGCGCCGCCACGAGCGCCTGAGCGCCGGGCGTGCGCGCCTGCCGTTCCGCGGGGAGCAGCGGGTGGTGGCCGCACGCGATCACGGGCGTGCCCTCGGGCAGCGCGGCCAGCGTCTCGCTTACCCACGCGCACGTGGCCTCGGATATGCCGCCCAGCGGCGCGACGCCCCCCGTCACGTCGTTGGTGTCCAGCAGCAGAAGGCAGGCGCCGCCCGCCGTGATCACGGCGCAGCTTGCGGAGCCGCCGTCACGGCTGAAGGCGTCGTTCCATCCGAAGTCCGCGTAGAGCTCCGTGAACGCCGATATGTCCGTCGTCACGTCGTGGTTTCCCGGGATCACATAGCAGGGCGCGTCCAGCGACGCAAGGAACGCCGTGACGCGCGCGTGCTCCTCCGGGCGCGCGTTGTTCACGCTGTCGCCCAGCAGTATCACGGCGTCCGCGCCTTCCGACGCGCTGCGCAGCGCTTCGAGCGCGGCCTCGTGTGCCGCGCTGTCCTCGGTCAGGTGCAGATCCGATGTGATCAGGAACGTCTCGGCAAAGCCTCGCGCACAGCCGAAGACGAGCAGCAGCGCGCCGAGCACGGCGGCGAAGCTTCTCACGAACACATCGCTCCCTTCATATCAGCGCCTTGCGGCGGGGCGCTTGATGATGGCGCGGCTTTCCAGACGCCCTTTCTGCCTGTCGATCTCAGCCTTCAGCTGCTTCATCTCATCGCTGGCGGAGCGCTCGTCATAGAGCAGGCCGATCAGCTGCTCCTGCTTGCCGATCAGCTCGGTGCGTATCAGATAGGACGGCTCGAGGCTGGCGGCGACCTTCTCCGCCTGCGCGTCCAGGCGCTTTTCCGCCTCCCTGCGCATGCGCTCCGCTTCAGCCTTCACGGCCGCCATGCGGGCCTGCACGCGCTCCGTCCTGTAGACCACGTCGGGATAGGCGTCGGCAAAGCGGCTGTAGAAGTAGGACCTGTTCGTCAGCAGCTGGCGGACCTCCTTGCTGATCTCCTCGGTGTTGTCCGCCTCGCTCGAATCCACGCCGACCTTGACCAGCTTCAGCACGAAGAAGGAGATTACGAAGTCCACCGCGAGCGTCAAAAGCAGCGCCGCCGCGACCACCTCCCTGGCGCGCAGCGAGAGCAGGCCGAGAAGCCTGTAGAGCAGCGGGTTCGCGATGTGTATGATCGCGATGCCCGCAAGGCCGAACAGTATCAGGTTGCCGATCCACACGCGGCCGTGCAGGTTCATGGGCTTTTGGCTGTAGTCCCACCAGCGCGCATGGAAGATCTTTTCAAGTATGAAGCTCGTCAGGTATTCCACCGCTCCGCAGATCACGAACGACAGCGCGAACGTCATCACCAGGCCGGATTCGACGCTGGCCAGGTTGCCTATGGCGATGGTGATCAGCGCGGCGCCGCAGCCGTAGATCGGGCACAGCGGGCCCGTCAGGAAGCCGCGATTGATGAAACGGTGGTACTGTATGTACTTGAGCACGACCTCCATGCACCAGCCGGCAAACGCGTAGATGAAAAAAAGCAGCACGATATCGATCCAATAGGCCATCGAGAAATATCCTCCTTGAGACGGTACAGGTCAGGGCGCGTCAAACGCGCGATGTCCCGTCGATTATACCACAGCAAAGCGGTGAAAAGCAACTGCCCGCGATCGGCGGGAGCCTGCCTTACGGAAGTTTTCACGCATTGATAAATCGTTCATCACGTGCCATGATGCCCGCCGTGGTATAATATCCCCGATACCCGACACATGCTGTATCAAACGGAGGGACGAAACCATGAAGATCATCGTGATGTGTCTGAACGCGGTACTGCTGGCGCTGGCGATCGGCGTAGTCGCCATACTCCTGAACCACGGGGACGCCTGGAAGGTGATCACCGCCTACTGGATCGTCACCGTGGTCAAGAACGCGATCGTGCTGGTGAACGAGCGCGCCCGTTCGTAGACAGACGACGGCATCATAGAACAGATCAGACGCATCGACATCAGGGGAGGACAGGCGCTATGCAAACGCTGTTCAACCGGTTCTTCGGCGTGGAGGCCATGCTGCCGAAGGACCGCGTCGCGGGCGAGGTCCCCGGCACGAAGGAAGCCTACAGGAACCTGACCGACATCGCCATACCTTCGGTGATGGAGATGGTGATGATGAGCCTGATCGGCATGATCGACACCATCATGGTCAGCACCATAGGCACGGACGCCATCGCCGCGGTCGGCCTGGTCGGACAGCCGCGCATGCTCATGCTGTGCGTGTTCTTCGCCATGAACACGGGCGTTACGGCCATCGTCGCCCGCAGGAAGGGCCAGGGGCGGCAGGCGGACGCGAACACCACGCTCAAGAATTCGCTCATGATCACATTGGGGATCTCCCTTTTGATGATGGCGCTGGGCCTGATGTTCTCGATCAACCTGATGCGCTTTGCCGGCGCGGAGCCGGGCCGCACGTTAGAGGATGCCGACACATACTTCCGGATACTCATGTATGCGTTGCCGTGCAACGCGCTTTCGATGTGCATCTGCGCGGCCCAGCGCGGCGTGGGCAACACGAAGCTCACGATGTATGTCAACATCACGTCGAACCTGGTGAACGTGCTGTTCAACTGGCTGCTCATCAACGGCGTGGGGCCGTTCCCGCGCCTGGGCGTGCAGGGCGCAGCCATAGCCACCGCGATCGGCATGGGCGTGGGTTTTGTGCTGAGCATGATCTCGCTGTTCGGCGCGAGAGCGGGCGACACGTTCCTGCACCTGAGCTTACGCGAACGTTGGCGCTTTGACAGGGAAGCCGTGTCCGGCATCGCGAAGATCGGCGGCAGCGCCATGATCGAACAGATCGCGATGCGCATAGGCTTCTTCTCCTATGCGAAGATCGTCGCCGGACTGGGCACGGACGCATTCGCCGCGCACCAGATCTGCAGCCAGTTCCTGACGCTCTCGTTCACTTTCGGCGACGGCATAGGCATCGCCGGCACGTCGCTGGTGGGCCAGATGCTCGGCAGGAAGCGCCCGGACCTGGCGCAGATGTACGGAAAGATCGCGCAGAGGCTGGCGCTGGTGACGGCTATTGTGATCGCCTCCTGCGTCGTGCTGTTCCGCGAACCGCTGGTGGGCATGTTCATACATTCAGACGACGGACAGAACGTGCGCGACCTGGCCTGCAGGGTCATGATCATCGTGGCGGCGTTCCAGCCGTTCCAGACATCGGCGGTGGTCATCTCCGGCGCGCTGCGCGGCGCGGGCGACACCAAATACGTCGCGCGCGTGATGCTCTTGACCGTCACCTGCATGCGCCCGCTGATAGGGCTTCTGGCGGTGTATGTCATAGGCACGCGCATGGGGCTCAACGAGCTTGCGCTGCTCGGCTGCTGGGGCGCGAGCCTGGTGGACATGATCACGCGCATGACGCTCTGCATGCGCCGTTTCAACAGCGGCAAGTGGCACGATATCAGGGTATGACCGCCGCACGACAGGGAAGAGAAGGACAGACATGAGGATCACATTCTTCGGGACGACCACGCTGTTGTTCGACGACGGGACAGACCAGGTCATGTTCGACGCGCACTTCACGCGCCCGTTGCTCGTCAAATACATATTCGGAAGCGCGTCCACGGACCGCGCCGTCGTGGATGAAAAGCTTCGTCTGCACAATGTGGACAGGCTGCGGGCGATATTCGTATCGCATTCGCACCACGATCACGTGATGGACGCGCCCTATGTCGCCAACGCCTGCGGCGCACAGATCTACGGCAGCCGCTCCGCGCTCAACGTCGCGCGCGGCGGGGACGTGCCCGCGTCGCGGCTCACGGAGTTCCATGGGAACGAGACGTTCCGTGTGGGCAGCTTCCGCGTCACCGTGATACCGTCCCTTCATTCAAAGCCCACGATACTCAACAACGATCTGGGGCAGACCATAGACGCGCCGCTGCGCCAGCCTGCCCGCCTGAGGGACTACAAGGAGGGCGGCTCGTTCGACTTCTATGTCGAGGCGGACGGGAAGAGCTTCATGATACGGCCCAGCTTCAACTATATCGAGGGCCAGATGGACGGCTATCGCGCCGACGTGCTGTTCTTGGGCACGGCGGGCCTGCAGAAGGCGGACGCGAACACGGAGGCGGCGTTCTTCAGGGAGACGGTGGACAAGCTGCGCCCGAAGCTGGTCATCCCCCTGCACTGGGACAACTTCTTCTCACCGTTGACAAAGCCCGCCAGAGGCATGCCGCGCCTGATCGAGAGGACGGAGGTCGCCTTCTTCAAGCTGGCGCGGTATTGCGAGGCAAAGGACATAAACTGCCTGATACAGCTCCCGGGCACGAGCGTGGACTTGTGATACGCCCGTTCCGACATACAGGCCCCACCGGCGCATGTGCCCGGTGGGCATTTTGCATCTTGAACTCCATGTCCATATCATGGTATAATGGATGTGTGGGAATCTGGAATTTTGCGTAAATCGGCAAG
>SVGK01000188.1 GCA_015056395.1 Clostridiales bacterium | reverse complement strand
ATGGCATAAAAAGAGCGGATAGGATGCACCTATCCACTACAAATATGGCAATCATGCTGCCGCAATTCCGCCTCGTGGCCTCTTTCATCATTGGCCACGGATACACGGACGCTTTTGCGCTATAGTTTTGACACTCTAATCATTCATGGCGTCCGCCCGGTCGCCCCTTCGGTGATATGCATCTCGAATGCCGAACAAACAACGCCGGTCCCTGTAGGGACGCCATTCATGGCGTCCGCCCGCGCGTGAGCGCACATTCTCCTACATACCCGTATATCCACCGCCCTCCCAAACACAACGACCGCGTCCTGCCATGAAGCGCAGGGGACGCGGTCATCTTCAAATACCCTAAAAATTAACAAGATCTACCGGATAAAGACACGATACCTTTGTAGAATACCCGAATATACAAGACAAAAAGGAAGGATTTCCATGCTCACCACAAAGCGCATCATCACAAAGTACGGCGGCAACATCTGCCGCCACTGCATCAACGCGCAATACCACATACACCTCTATCCCGCCGACTGCGTGTACGAGGATCACCGCAAATGCCCGCGCTGTCGCGAGGTCAAAAACATCGTCGGCGGTTTCCAGGGCAAAGGTGTTTGGAAGATGTTGCTGAAGATCTGAACAGGGAAGGACACGCTTCATCCGAACATCGCTGATGAAAGCATGATATCAGCTTTTCATCCGCCCTTTTTGATCCTGAAGCCGATCTCCACGCGCCGCGAGGCTGCCTTGTCCTCCGGACCGTCGGGGCCGTGTCAGTATAGGTTGAATGCCGGTTGATTCTTGGCGGCGAAATTCGTCCGTGAGGTCGCCATGAGCTCGTCAGTCCAGCCCGAACTCGGCGTAGAGCTGTCTGCGATAGGCCTCGTCGACGATGGCGCGGTGCGCATCGTCGGTGCGCCCCAGCGCGAAGAGCGTCTCGAGCAGCTTCGTGACGATCGCCTCGCCCTTTGCACGACCTTCAGCGCGCCCTTTCGCTTCGCCTTCAGCGCGTCCTTCCGCGCGCCCTTCTTCTCTGAACAGCTCCATCTGCTCGGTCTCATTGTACTCGGTAAGCAGCATGCCCTTCACCTCCGCTCGGTGTTCTCTCAGCCAGGGCCGGAGCGTGAAATCCTCCGGCAGTTCTTCGATCATGCGGTCGATCGCCTCGCCCAGGCTTCCATATGCCCGCAGCGAACGGACCTTATCGACGATGTATGCGTATTCCCAGAGTGGGCGGCAGCTGTCTAACAGCGCCGCGCTGCGCCCCCTGTTCACGTTCACCATGCGCACGCGCACCTCTATATCCGCTTCGCCGCGCATGCCCTCCGGGAACGAGTCCGAGAGCCTCAGCTCCATGCGGTCCGGCTTGTCCTGCGCGCTGTTGTAGAAGACCACCAGCTTGGGCACGGGCAGCTCGATCAGATGCGTGCCGTACTTGTTGAGCTTCCGCCCCGTCACGTACTTCTCATACAGGTTGCCGGCGTACTGGAGCATGCGCAGCGGCGCGTTCGGGTTGAATGAGGACTGCTGCTCATACAGGCTCATGACGTCGTACACCAGGAACGACAGGTCGTTGTGCATGCCCATGTAGAGCACGTCCCTGATGGTGGTGATCGTGAGCAGCGACGGGTCGGTGTAGTGCGAGCCGTTCACGGCGTTGTACAGGCTGAGCGTCCACTCCCTGTGCTCCTCGTTGCCGAATATAAAGCTGAACAGCCTGTCCTTGTACGTGCGCTGTCCATCGGCCATGGCGCATCACCTCCCGCGCGGATCCCTGTATGCCCATTTTATCATATAAAGGACAAATGCGCAAGATGTCGTGCGGCGTCGGATCACGCATTTACATTATCGAAAATGTCGAAAAATTCACAAAATGAGCAATGTGCTTAAATCTTCGCCGTTTTGCAAGGAATGAGAATAGTTGCGCAAATCATGATAAACGCATCAAAATCGAACCTCAAATAACATGATATGAGCAGGATTAAGGCAAAGAATGAGCAGAAATCGATTTCTGAGTGGTTGAATTTGAGCATGGTTTTTGCTATAATCCAAAACAAGGAGCATAACATGCTCGAAACGAAATGAGGAGGTCATGAAGATGAGGAAACTGCTTTCCGTACTGCTGCTCGTCGCGATGTGCCTGGCCCTGGTCCCTGCGGGACTGGCTGAGGACGCGGCTTTGGAGCCCATCACCCTGACCGTGTTCCGCGGCGATCCCGGCGACCAGCCCGCGGACGACAACAAGATCTACAAGCTGATCGAAGAGAAGTTCGGCGTGAAGTTCGAGTTCGAATTCCTGGCCGGAGATCTGGATGAGACGCTGGGCGTGAAGATCGCTGGCGAGGACTATCCGGACCTGTTCGACGGCGGCAACAGCGCCGACCTGATCATACAGAACGGCGCGCTGATCAACCTGCTGGACTACATCAACCCCGAAGACACGCCCCGCCTCTGGGCGCACATCGAGCCCCAGAAGGCCCGCCTGATCGAGCAGGATGAGGACGGCAACGACGTGCTGTACATCATCCCCAACTACGGCCTGGTCGACGGCGACCAGATCGTCAACGAGGTCAACGGCCCCGCGTTCTTCATCCAGAAGCAGGTGCTGGCCTGGGCCGGCTATCCCCAGATCCACACCCTGAACGAGTACTTCGACCTGATCGAGAGCTTCCTTGCGGAGAACCCGACCAACGCCGACGGCGCTCCGTACGTGGGCTTCGACATCCTGTGCGAAGACTGGCGCCACTTCTGCCTGATCAACCCGGTGCAGCACCTGATGGGCCGCCCGAACGACGGCGAAGTGCTGATCGACGTCTCCGACGAGAACTTCCACACCGAGACCTTCATCGACAAGCCCTATGCCAAGCCCTACTACAAGAAGCTGAACGACGAGTTCCACAAGGGCCTGATCAGCAAGGACACCTTCGTGATGAACTATGACCAGTACATCGCGCAGCTGTCCAGCGGCACTGTGCTGGGCATGTTCGACCAGACCTGGGACTTCGCCAACGCCACCGCCGCGCTGAAGGACGCCAAGATGGACGAGAACACCTACGTCGCGCTGGGCCTCGTCTACGACCCCGAGTACGTGGACGGCCAGGAGATCGAGGAGCACTACGTCAACGGCTCCCTGCCCAATGTCCGCCGCGGCTTCGGCATCTCCGTCAACTGCGAGTGCCCCGAGCGCATCGTGGCCATGTGGGAAGAGATGCTGTCTGACGAGTGGCAGCTCATATTCAACTGGGGCATCGAGGGCGAGGATTACTACGTCGAGGACGGCCGCCTGATGATGACCGAGGAGCAGTACAACCAGCGCAACGACGCCAACTGGAAGATCCACAACAGGGCGCTTGCGTTCTGGGAGTCCAGCCCCAAGAAGCAGGGCTGGATCATGGATGGCGAGTATGCCGGCAACGCCTGGGATCCCGCCAACCAGCCCGAGATCGTTCTGGACCTGATGAACGACTATGACAAGGAATTCCTGGGCCACTACGGCTACTCCAAGTTCGCGGACTTCGTCAATCCGCCGATCGAGCTCGCGCCCTACGGCGAAGCCTGGCAGATCGACTACACGCCCGTGGACATCGAGCATCAGGACTTCCTGGATATCCAGGACCGCTGCCTGCCCGAGCTGATCATGTGCGATCCCGAGGAGTTCGACGCGAAGTGGGATGCCTTCGTCGAGGAGATCACCCCCTCCGCCACCGCCTTCGGCGATTACATGCAGGAAGCCGTGCTGAAGGAGGTCGCAAAGGTCCTCGGCTGATCCTGATGATTTGACAACGCAGGGGGAGAGGCTCCGTTCTCTCCCCCTTATTGAATACAGACGAAAGAGCGCTTGAGAGGGTGTGTGGGATGAGTTCAAACGCAGATAAGTCCGCAGTATCGATACGGCCCCGGAAGCAGAGCTTCTTCCGCCGCCTTGGCTCGCAGTGGCAGCTCATGCTGATGAGCGTGCCGATACTGCTCTATGTGCTGCTGTTCAACTACGGGCCCATGTGGGGCTGGATCACGGCGTTTCAGGATTACAAGCCCAAGCAGGGCATGTGGGGCAGCAAGTGGGTCGGCCTGGACAACTTCAAGTGGCTGTTCGGCCGCGCCGACTTCATCGAGAGCATACGCAACACGCTGGCCATGAGCCTGATTAACCTGGTGTTCGGCACGGTGGCCGCGGTGCTGCTGGCCGTGCTGCTCAACGAGGTGCGGCAGCGCACGTTCAAGCGCACGGTGCAGACCGTCACGTATCTTCCGCACTTTTTGAGCATGGTCATCGTCGTGGGCATGGCGCAGAACATATTCGCAAGCAACGGCGCCATCAACCAGCTGCTGCTCTCCACCGGCATCGCGAAGGAGCCCGTGTTCTTCCTGGGCGAGGGGCGCTACTTCTGGTGGCTGGTGGGCGTGATCAACGTCTGGAAGGAAGTCGGCTGGAACACGATCATATACATCTCCGCCATGACTTCCATAGACCCGTCGCTGTACGAGGCCGCGGCCATCGACGGCGCGGGACGCTGGCAGAAGATACTGCACGTGACGCTGCCGGGCATCAAGTCGACGTTCGTGATACTTCTGATTATGAACATAGGCCACCTGATGGAGGCCGGCTTCGAGATACAGTACCTGCTGGGCGCGGACGTGGTCATGAAGTGGTCCCAGACCATAGACATATTCGTGCTGAAGTACGGCATCTCCAAGCAACAATACGGCGTTGCGACCGCCGCTGGCATGTTCAAGAGCGTCGTGGCCATTGTGCTATTGGTGATCGCCAACTTTGTTGCGAAGAAGCTGGACGAAGACACGCTGATCTAAGGGAAGGAGGAGACGAGAATGACGAATGCAGCCTATCAGAGCAGCGCGCACAGGAAGCGCAACGACGTGGTCTTTCCTGTCGTCAACACGCTCCTTCTGATCCTTTTGATGTTCGTGACGCTGTACCCCGTGCTCAACACCGTCGCCTATTCGTTCAACGACGGCACGGACGCGCTGCGCGGCAACATAGGCCTGTGGCCGCGCGTGTGGAGCCTTTCAAGCTACAAGTCGATACTTTCGGACCACGCCGTGTTCCAGGCGGCGTGGATCTCGGCGTCGAAGACCGTGATCATCACGCTTCTGAACCTGTTCTGGACGAGCATGCTCGCTTACACGCTGTCGCGCCGCGAATACGTGCTGCGCAAGTTCATCACCACGGTGATGATACTGACCATGTACGTCAACGCCGGCCTGATCCCCAACTACCTGCTCATATCCAAGACGCTGCACCTGTCGAAGAGCTACTGGGTATACATCGTGCCCACGATGTTCTCCTGCTTCAACATGATCGTGCTGCGCACGTACATATCGGGACTTCCGGAGGCGCTGGTGGAATCCGCGCGCATAGACGGCGCGGGCGACATACGCATATTCTGGCAGATCATATTCCCGCTGTGCAAGCCCGTGCTTGCTACGGTGGCGCTGTTCGTGGCGGTGGGCAGCTGGAACAGCTGGTTCGACACGCACCTGTACTGCGGCGGCCAGAAGGAACTGCACAGCCTGCAG
>SVGK01000187.1 GCA_015056395.1 Clostridiales bacterium | reverse complement strand
TTGGTCATTTGCGGATACTTGTCCTCTCAGCGTCATAATAATTCATTTTATATCATACAGAAGAAAGGCATGTCAGGCAAGTTCATGTCAGAAATTTTACATCTTTCGAATGAAAAAGGCTTGACAAATGATGCCAGCCTGACTATAATAGTCAAAGAAAGTCAAAGATGACTTTCGCTCCATGTCAAATCCAGGCGGAGGGAGGAGATTCCATGAACGCCCAGAAATATACACAGAAATCATTGGAGGCCGTACGCGAAGCGCAGGAGCTCGTGATACGCAACCAGAACATGCAGATCGACCAGCAGCACCTGCTCTACGCATTGGTGAGCCAGGACGACGGCCTGATCGGCCAGCTGCTCAAGAAGATGCGCGTGGACACCCCGCAGCTGCTCACACAGCTCGACCGCGAGATCCAGCGCATACCCAAGGTCACCGGCCCGGGCCGCGAGGCGGACAAGGTCTATGTGTCACAGTCCGTGGACCAGGTGCTGATGGAGGCCGAGAGCCAGGCGGAGAACATGAAGGACGAATTCGTCTCCGTCGAGCACATCATGCTGGCGCTGATCGAGAAGCCGAACGCACCGGTCAAGGGGCTGCTTTCGAGCTTCGGCATCACGCGCGAGTCTTTCCTCAACGTGCTTCAGAAGGTGCGCGGCAACACGCGCGTGACGAACGAAAACCCCGAGGACACCTATGACGCGCTCAAGAAGTTCGGACAGGACCTGACGGAGCTTGCGCGCAGCCAGAAGCTCGACCCGGTGATCGGCCGCGACAACGAGATCCGAAACGTCATACGCATACTTTCCCGCAAGAGCAAGAACAACCCCGTGCTGATCGGCGAGCCCGGCGTGGGCAAGACCGCCATCGCGGAGGGGCTTGCCCACAGGATCGTGCGCGGCGACGTACCCTCGACGCTGAAGGACCGCACACTGTTCTCGCTGGACATGGGCGCGCTGATCGCAGGCGCAAAATACCGCGGCGAGTTCGAAGAGAGACTCAAGTCTGTTCTTGAGGAGGTCAAGAAGAGCGACGGCAAGATCATACTGTTCATCGATGAGCTGCATACCATAGTCGGTGCGGGCAAGACCGAGGGCTCCATGGACGCAGGCAACCTGCTGAAGCCCATGCTGGCGCGCGGCGAGCTGCACTGCATAGGCGCGACCACGGTTGACGAGTACCGCAAATACATCGAGAAGGATCCCGCCCTGGAGCGCCGTTTCCAGCCCGTGCTGGTCGATGAGCCGAGCGTAGAGGATACCATATCGATACTGCGCGGCCTCAAGGAACGCTACGAGGTGTTCCACGGCGTCAAGATCGCAGACCAGGCCCTGGTCGCGGCGGCGAAGCTTTCGAACCGCTACATAACCGACCGCTTTCTGCCCGACAAGGCGATCGACCTGGTGGACGAGGCCTGCGCGATGATACGCACGGAGATCGACTCGATGCCCCAGGAGATGGACGACACGTCCCGTGAGATCATGCAGCGCGAGATCGAGGAAGCCGCGCTGAGCAAGGAGGACGACGAGTTCTCCCGCAACCAGCTGGCGCACGTACAGTCCGAGCTGCAGGCGCTGCGCGAGAAGTTCGCCGGCATGAAGGCGCAGTGGGAGAAGGAAAAGGGCTCCATAGGACGCGTGCAGAAGCTGCGCGAGGAGATCGACCAGATCAACGCCGATATCGAGAAGGCGCAGCGCGAGTACGACCTGAACCGCGCGGCGGAGCTGCAGTACGGCACGCTGCCGAAGCTCAGGGCGCAGCTTGCGGAGGAGGAAAAGGCGATAGAAGCGGAGAGCAACGGCGACACGCTGCTGCGCGACCGCGTGACCGACGACGAGATCGCGCGCATAGTCTCCCGCTGGACGGGCATACCGATCACCAAGCTGGTCGAAGGCGAGCGCGAGAAGCTGCTGCGCCTGCCGGACCAGCTGCACGAACGCGTCATCGGCCAGGACGAGGCCGTGACGAAGGTCTCAGAGGCGATACTGCGCTCCCGCGCGGGCATACAGGATCCGAACAGGCCCATAGGCTCGTTCCTGTTCCTCGGACCGACCGGCGTCGGTAAGACCGAGCTGGCCAAGGCCCTTGCGCAGGCGCTGTTCGACGATGAAAAGAACCTGATTCGCATCGACATGACCGAATACATGGAGAAGCACTCCGTGTCCAGGCTGGTCGGAGCGCCTCCGGGATACGTGGGCTATGAGGAAGGCGGCCAGCTGACCGAAGCTGTGCGCACGAAGCCCTACAGCGTGATACTGTTCGACGAGGTGGAAAAGGCACACCCGGACGTGTTCAACATACTCCTGCAGGTGCTGGACGACGGGCGCATCACCGATTCGCAGGGCCGTACCGTGGACTTCAAGAACACGATCATCATACTCACTTCGAACCTCGGTTCGAGCATGATACAGGAGGGCATCGCACCGGACGGCACGCTGCCTGAGTCCGTGCGCAGCCAGGTCGAGGCGCTGCTCAAGGCGCACTTCAAGCCGGAATTCCTGAACAGGCTGGACGAGACGGTCATCTACACGCCGCTGACGCGCGGAGAGATCACGCAGATCATGCATCTGATGGTCAAGGACCTGACGCGCCGCCTGTCGGAGCGCCGCCTGACGATCGAGCTGGGCGATGGCGTAGAGGACTACATCATCCAGAACGGCTACGACTCCGCCTATGGCGCGCGTCCGCTGAAGCGCTTCATACAGAAGGCGCTCGAGACGCCCATAGCGCGCCTGCTGATCGCCGAGCCCGTGCCGGACGGGAGCGTGCTCTATGCAAAGATGGACGGCGACGAGATCGCGGTCGAGGCGCGCCCGGCGCCCGTGCCCGTGGAAGCGTGAGCGTTCCAGACATGACCATGTCTCTTTGCCCCGGTGTGTCCCGACAGGCATACCGGGGCGAGCTTTTGAACTTGGCATAACTTAACATACCGATAAGAAATGTGTATTCTTATCTATTTAGGGGCGGTTAAATTTTCGACGATTTAAGTTAATTCATAAGAATTGTGGCGATATTTGCTTGACTAAAGCTCCTTTCGGGTGTATGATTAACACACCTGAAATATGAGGAATGGAGCGTGCATATGAGAAAGACATCCATCGAGGGCAATCGCCATCGCAATGTGATCCCTTATATCAATCAGGACGTTTCCGAGATACTCGACGAGATCGAACGGGAGACGAATGACCGTGCCCTCATGCAGAGCATATATTTCGGCCCCACGGCATTGACGCAGATCAAGCGCGTGATCGAGACCGGCGGATCCATCATCGCGGATACGTCGCTGCTGGCCAACGGCGTTGACGAGACGCTGATCGGCAACAACGGCTGCAAGGTGCTCTGCTTCATCGACGACGCGCAGGTCAACATGGTCGCGCAGCAGCGAAGGATCACGCGCGCGGAGGTCGCCGTGGACTACGGCCTCCAGGTGCCCGGCCCCAAGCTCATGCTGATCGGCAGCGCGCCCGCCGCCATCAACCGCATCATCATCCGCAGGCAGCACGAGCCCATGAGCGACGTCTGCGTGCTGGCCGCGCCCACGGGCTTCGCCTCCGTCATACAGATGAAGGAGCGCCTCATGGAGAGCGACCTGTGCTGCATCGTCGCGCGCGGCAAGAAGGGCGGCGTGCCCGCCACGATCGCGATCATCAACGCCATATTGAGACAGATCAGCAAGGGGAACGACCAGAGCGTGTATCCACTGTAAAGGTCAAGTGATAAAAGAAACGGAAGCGCGCCCCGTCGGGGCGGCTTCCGTTTATTATGTGTATGGCTCTTACTTGAGCTCAGACGTGCAGTGCGGGCAGCGGGTCGCATCGTCGGCGATCTCCTGCTTGCAGTAGGGGCAGGTGCGGGGCGCCTTGACCTCGACGGGCTTCTTCATCTTGTTGATGGCCTTGACCACGGCGAACAGGCACACGGCCACGATCAGGAAGTTGATGACGGCGTTGATGAAATTGCCGATCATGATGCTGCCCAGCTGTATGCCGGAGAAGTCGGGCTGTCCGAAGATCATGCCGATCAGGGGGGTGAAGACATCCTCGACCACGCTGGTGACGATGGCGCTGAACGCGCCGCCGATCACGACGCCGACCGCAAGGTCGATCACGTTGCCCCTCATCGCGAACTCCTTAAACTCCTTGAGCAACTTTCCCATCACGAATTCCTCCTTCTGTATTGGATATGTAAATAGGACCTCCGATATTATAACACAAAGGCATAAATAAATCTATAGTCTTCCACGGGTTTTTTCAAATATTGTCTTTTCAATGTGGGCGGAATCATGTTATAATGCCATGCGAGGCGACATAAATTCGTCATTCTTTTAATGAAACGAGGTATCATCCGTGCTGAATCTTGAATCTATGGTCTATGCGCTTCCGGAGGACGTGCTCAAGCGCAAGTGGGCGGGCGATTTTGACGGCGAGATCGAGCTGATAAACAGCATGCTTTCAAGGGACATCCCTCAGTTCATGCGCGAACGCCTTGAGATCGAAAGATACGTCGCCGGCCGCCTTCCCGCGGAGTATCCGCTGACCAGGCAGCAGCTTGTGGAAAGGCTCACCGAGCGCGTGCCGGACTTCAGGGACGAGGAGCTCGACGCGCTCGAGCTCACCAGGGCCGTGGAATACATCTATGTGCTGGGCGAAAAGCGCTACCACAGAAGCGCCGTGAGCACCATGCTCAAGGTGCTGCCGGACCTGGCCGAACGCGCGGGCATCGTCAAAAAGCCTTCCGAGCCCAGCCTCAAGGGTTTCATCGCGGAGATCAGGGAAAATGGCACGGTCTCATACCGCATAGCGCTGCACGGCGAGCTCAAGCTGAGCGACGATTCATTCAAAAAGAACGCAGTCGTCCGCTGCTACCTTCCCGTGCCCAGGAAGTGCGCACAGACAGGCGATATCACGATAGATGCGCCGGGCGGGCGGCTGTCCGATGAGAGCGCGCCGCAGCGCACCGTGTACTTCGAACGCGCATCGGAAGAGAACGCGCCGTTCATCGTCGATTACAGCTATGTGAACACCATGCGCTATATCGACCTGTACGCCAAGGACCGTCCCGCGACCGGGATGCTCTACCCCAACGAAGCGGCGCCCACGCAGGACGACCTTTCCGAGCAGTATCCGCACATCGTGTTCACCCCCGCGCTCAAGGCGCTGGCGGCGGAGCTCAGGGGGGACAGCACGGATCCCATAGACATCGCGCGCAGCTTCTATGACTACATCACGCTGAACGTCAAGTATTCGTACATGCGCTCCTACGCGCTGATCGAGAACCAGGCGGAATACTGCGTGCTGGGCGGCAAGGGCGACTGCGGCATACAGGCGCTTTTGTTCATAACGCTGTGCCGCATCGCGGGCATCCCCGCGCGCTGGCAGTCCGGGCTCGACGTGGATACGAAGAGCGCCGGCTGTCACGACTGGGCGCAGTTCTACACGGAGGACTACGGATGGCTGTTCTGTGACCCGAGCTTCGGCGGCGGCGCGGTGCGTTCGCACGACGAGGTACAGCGCGAATACTATTTCGGCAATCTGGACCC
>SVGK01000186.1 GCA_015056395.1 Clostridiales bacterium | reverse complement strand
GGACGCCCTTGAGAGCGGCAAGCACGTCATGTGCGAAAAGCCCATGGCGATCAACTCCGCCGAGGCCAAGAAGATGCTGGACGCCGCCAAGCGCACCGGCATGAAGCTGACCATAGGCTACCAGAACCGCTTCCGCCCCGAGTGCCTGTACCTGAAGAAGTGCTGCGAAGCCGGCGACCTGGGCGAGGTCTACTACGCCCGCGCGCAGGCGATACGCCGCCGCGCCGTGCCCACGTGGGGCGTGTTCCTGGACGCCGAGAATCAGGGCGGCGGCCCGCTGATCGACATCGGCACCCACGCTCTGGACCTGACCCTGTGGGAGATGGACAACTACGAGCCGGCCATGGTCGTGGGCAGCACCTATCGCAAGCTGGCCGACACCAAAGACGCCGCCAACGCCTGGGGCCCTTGGGATCCCGAGAAGTTCACCGTCGAGGATTCCGCGTTCGGCTTCATCCGCATGAAGAACGGCGCGACCATCGTGCTCGAGGCCTCCTGGGCGCTCAACACGCTGCTCGTGGACGAGGCGAAGACCATACTCTGCGGCACCAAGGGCGGCGCGGACATGCTGGGTTCCGCCGAAGCCCCGCTGCGCCTGAACGGCGAGCGCTTCTCCAAGATGTACACCACCGAGCCCGTGCTGAAGGCGGGCGGCGCGGCGTTCTTCGAAGGCGCGGGCGCAGGCCAGCCGCAGGACATCGAGGCGCGCATGTGGATCGACTACGTCAAGGACGATTCCAAGCCCCTGATCACCAAGCCCGAACAGGCCTACGTAGTCACCCAGATATTGGAAGCGATCTACGAAAGCCAGAAGACCGGCAAGCCCGTGTTCTTCGACTGATCTCTCCAGGATATCGCAAAGGCCCCGGCGAACACTCGCCGGGGCCATTTCTTTCCCTGCCGCTTTACGGTGCTTCCTCGACCGCCACCACGCGGCCCTGGCCGTAGGGTTCCTCATACCCGTCGCCCACGACGCCGCCCAGCGTGTCCTTGATGTAGCTGACCAGATAGGTATAGTCCACGTCGTCGCTCTCCCAGACGAGCTTGGCGCCGTCGAACGCGGTCTGTCCGTCGCCGTGGTCCACCAGCACATACGAAGCGGCGGCAACGGTATAGACCTTGTCGAGGTCGAGCGGCTCTCCGCCGACCATCACGTTCTTGACGCGGTATTCGCCCTCGACGCCGGCATACATGTTGTCATCGTCGCGCACGACGCTGCTGTCGATATAGGTGTGTATCTCGTAGGTCAGGCCGGAGGGATGGATGAACGCGCCGTTCTCGCCCGGCACGACGCTTGCGCCGTATTCGAGCGCGTTCAGTATCTGCTGGCCCGTCGCTTCGACCATGCCCAGCTTGTTGCCGAACGGTACCACTCCCAGCACATCCTCCACGGTGATGTCGCCCTTGTCAAGCCCCGTACGCATGCCGCCGCCCGTCATGAAGCCTATATCCGCCCCTGCAGCCGCACGGAAGGCGTCCGCCGCGAGGTCGCCCAAATTCGTCTCGGCGGAACGCGAGATGCGTATCGGCCTGCCGTTTTCATCCACCGCCACCGGGTCATTGATGATCAGGTCCACGTTCGCCGTGCCCACGACTTCGGAAAGCTGTGCGTAGATATCCTCCGTCTCCTCCGCGACAAGGCGGCTGAGCTCGTTGTCGAGGCCGAACAGTTCCGGCGCCGAGACCTTGTTGTCCCAGGTGTACAGACCCGTGTCGATGCTGCCGTCCTTGGCGGATATGCGCAGCCAGCCGATCGCCGAAAGCTTCGTGCCGCACGCCTGCCTGACGACCATGTTGCCGTCCTTGTTCTTCATGACGACCTTGTCATAGTCGTGGCTGTGGCCGTCGAGCAGCGCGTCGATGCCGTTCGTGTTCTCGATGAGGTCCGCGTAGGTGTACGGCGCGACGGAGGCCTCGTTGCCCAGATGCGCCATCACGATCACGTAGTCCGCGCCCTGCGCGCGCGCGTCGTCGACGGCCTCCTGCACCTTCGCGTAGAATCCGGAACCATCGCCGCCCTGCGAGAAGTCGTAAATGAACTCCCCTTCCTCATTCTGGAAATACCTGGGCGTGGACGAGGTCATCGTCTCGGGCGTCGTGACGCCCACGAACGCGACCTCCGCGCCTTCGAACTCCATGATGACGTAGGGGTTGAACACGAGTTCCCCTTCCCTGACGAAATTGCAGCTAATATACGGGAATTCGGCCATCTCGGCAAGCTCGAAGAAGCGGTCCATGCCGTAATCGAACTCGTGGTTGCCGGGTATGGCGACATCGTACCCCACGGCGTTCATCAGCCTGATGTTCGCCTCGCCCTTGGTCATGACGCCTATGGATTCGCCCTGTATCGAATCGCCGTCGTCCACCAGCAGCACGTAGTTGCCCGCCTTGATCGCAGCCTCGCGCACGGCCTGCAGGCCCGCATAGCCGAAGTTCTGGTCCACGCCGCAGTGCACGTCGCTCGTGAAAAGCACCAGCACGTCCCTCAAAAGCCCCGTCTGCTGCGCCTCCTCGGCCGTAGCGGCCGTCAGCACCAGCGCCAGTACCAACAGTATCGCAACCGTCAGTTTCCTCATTTTCCCATTCCTCCTGTCGCCGTGTCGTGTCGTTGTGCCCTTGAGTATATGCAGCCGCAGTAGTCCTGCCGGTACAGCCCGTATTCACGGGAGAGCTCGCAGGATCTCCTGTAGCCGTCTTTCTTCTTGAAATCCGACCAAAGCCATTTGACGCCGCATGTCCTGGCCGCCCTGCTGCCAATCGCGTTCAGGCGTTCGGCGTCCTTGAGGGGGCTGATCGTGAGCGTCGTGGCGATGTAATCCATGCCCATGTCACGCGCGGTCTCGGCGGTCCTGCCAAGGCGCAGTTCAAAGCAGCGCGTGCAGCGCTCACCGCCCTCGGGCAGATGCTCAAGCCCGCGCACGGCTTCATGGAAGCGGTCGTTTTCGTAAGCGCCCTCGATCAGCGATATCTCCCCTTCGCGCCCCGTGAGCCTTATCAGCTTCTGGAGCTCCTGAAAGCGCACGCGGCACTCCTCCGCCGGTTCGATATTGGGGTTATAATAGAACACTATCAGCTCGAAATGATCGGCGATGCGCTCAAGCACGGCGCTCGAGCAGGGCGCGCAGCAGCTGTGCAGCAAGAGCTTCGGCTTTTTGTCCAGGGCCGCGATCTGCCTGAGTACTCCCTCCATCTCGCGCTGGTAGTTCACGTTCACTCAAAAGTCCTCCTCGAGGTCGTGCGGCAAGCGCGGCACGGCCACGTGTATGGCCGAATGGCAGTTCAGTATCTCGATCTGCTGAGCGCCCTCCTGCCGTTCGCCGTCCAGCGTCCACTCCGTGTCGGGATCCATTTCGACCAGCATGCGCGAGGCCGTCGTGAAATAGACCATGTCGTTCGGCACCTCCATGGTCGTCAGCGACATGATGATGTCCCTGAGCTGCGCCGGATTCGTCGGGTTGACGACCAGCAGCACCTCGAAGCGCCCGTCGTTCAGGGCCACCTGGCGCGGGTCCAGCTTTATGATGCCGCCCACCGATGTCGAATTCGTCACGGACAGGAATATAAAGTCCTTTTCGATCACCTGACTCCCCAGCGTCACGCGCATGGGATACGGCCTGAGCGAGCTCAGGTCCCTGATGCCCTCCAGCAGATAGGCGAAGTGCCCCAGCGTGTTCTTGACGCTCTGCGGCGCGGAATAGGAAACGCGCGTGAACGCGCCGCACGACGCGGTGTAAACGAAGGGACGGCCGTTGAACGTGCCTATGTCGAAGGCCAGCGGCTCGCAGGACGCGGCGTCCTCAGCCGCGCTCAGGCAGTTCATGGACAGGCCAAGCGTGGCGGCGAAGTCGTTCGTGCTGCCGGTTGGGATATAGCCCAGAGGCACCTCATGCCCGGCTTCGATCAGGCCCTTGATCGTCTCGTTCAGCGTGCCGTCTCCGCCTATGCACACGATGCGGTCGAACTCCTGCGCGCTTTGCGCGGTGACGCGCGTCGCGTCGCCGCGATCCGCCGTGACGAACACCTCGCAGCGGTAGCCATTGTCGTTCATCGTGCGTATGATCTCCGGCATCACGCGGTTCGCGCGCCGCTGGCCTGCGCTCGGGTTCAATATCAGAAGCATCCTCTTGTCCATGCGTGTCCTCCAGCCTGCAACAACAAATCGCCGCGGCTTCGTCAGCAGCGGCGCTTATCCGGTTTCGTAACAAAGCGCCGATTCAGTCCGCCGCGTCGCTTCCGTCCAGATCTATGTGATAAACCTTGAAGCCAAGCCCGTCGCACGACACCTGATGGTAGGTCACGCCGTCCACGGTGCCGCGCACGGCCGCGCCCAGCGCCGCGCCGTGCAGGTGCCCGTACACGCAGTGCCGTATGCCCCTTTGCTTCAAAATATCCGAAAACCCCGCCAGCTGATTCGTCAGCGGCGGGTAGTGCATCATGACGACGATCTCGCGCCCGTCAGCGATGCGCTCCGCCGTGTCCAGCGACATGTTCAGGCGCATGCGTTCGCGGTTGTAAATGCGCAGATCGTCGGAATCCTCCGCGCGTTCGCTTGGTATCACCCATCCGCGCGAACCGGCGAAGACATATTCATCCAGTATCAGGGCATCGTTCTGTATGGCGAACATGCCCTCGGGCAGCGCGCGGCGCACGCGGCCTATGGCGTTCCACCAGTAGTCATGGTTGCCGCGAAGCAGCACCTTTCTGCCAGGCAGCGCGCCCACCATCGCGATGTCGTCTGCGGCCTCCTCGAGCGTCATCGCCCACGAGAAGTCGCCCGGCAGCAGCACGATGTCCTGCGGCGTCACACGGGCGCGCCAGTCTTCGGCGATGTGCTCGAAATGATGCTCCCAGTGCGGCCCGAATATGTCCATGGGCTTCTTATGCGCAGGCAGGTGCAGGTCAGAGATCGCAAACAGCCCCAAATTTACTCTTCCTCGTCTTCCTCGTCGTCTTCGTCCTCGTCCTCGTCTTCATCATCGCCGAAGTCGGGCTTGTCATCCTCGTCGAAGGGTTCGTCCGTCAGGTCGAGCTCGATCTCATCCATGTCGGTCACGGAATCGATCTCGATGTTCGCCGCGCCCTGTTCGATGACGTCGTCGGACGTGTCGATCGCCGAGCGGCGGGAATGCTCCTTCAGGCAGAACGCACACAGCTCGTGGCCGGGCACGACGGGGTTCTCTCCGCATTCGGAGCACATTTCGATCATCTCGAACTGTTCGCTCTCTCCACGGACCTCGCGGCGGCAGACGGAGCACATCTCATCGGTGTCGTTCATGTAGTTCAGTTCGCAGCGCGGACACTTTACCAGGCTCATTGATTATTCCTCCATTAACAGCCTCGACAGATCACGGCTTTATACAAACTGTTATTATACACAAATCGTGCCTGAATGCAAGTCTTCCATGAAAAAATGTCATGAAAAGCAGGAAATGATCTGTTTGAATCGTATGAGATCTTCTTTGTATATCTCCTTGAGCCCCGGATCGTAGATCACCGAGGCCGGATGATAGATCGGATAGAGCCTGCCGTGCGCCCATTCCATGGCCGTGCCGTGCAC
>SVGK01000185.1 GCA_015056395.1 Clostridiales bacterium | reverse complement strand
CCGAACTGCGTCTTCACGGGTTCGGAGATCGCGCCCGGCTCCATGGCGAACACCGCCTGGTCGAATTCTGGCACCATCTGGCCGCGCCCGAACTCGCCGAGCGAACCGCCCTGCGGCGCGGACGGGCAGGAGGAGTACTTGCGCGCCGCGTCTTCGAAAGAGATCATGCCCTCTTCGATCTCCTTGCGTATCGCGTTCGCCTGTTCCTCGGAATCGACCAGTATGTGGCTTGCCGTGACCGTCTCCTGTCCGGCGAACTGATCCGGGTTCTCGTCGTAGAACTTTTTGATCTCGGCGTCCGTGACAGTGGCCTTTTCGATCGCACGGGATATGGCGAACTGCACCAGCAGGTCGTCCTTGACCTTGGCCAGCTGCTGTTTGAACAGCGGATCGTATTCCAGCATGTTCTTGCGCGCGTCGGTCAGGAACAGCGCCTGTTCGATCAGCTGGTCCAGTATCACGGCCATGCCCTGCGGATTGTTGTACTGCTGGCCCGCGGGGCCCATGGCGATCAGCGCCTCCGTGACGTCGGCCTGTGTGATGGCGGTCGTGCCTACGACGGCCAGGGGACGGGATGCTTCCATAAAGGGGTCCTCCTTGGATTTGATATAAATGGGAGCCGCCGCAGCGGCTCCCCAATGCCGGGTAGTTCGTGTGTCAGATGCGGGCGACGCCGGAATCGCGCGCGGCCTGGGCCACTGCCTTGGAGACGGCTTCCTTGACCCTGGGATCGAAGGCGGCGGGGATGATGTAATCCTCGTTCAGCTCTTCGTCGGAGATCAGGTTGGCCAGCGCCAGCGACGCGGCGATCTTCATCTCTTCGTTGATGTCGCGCGCGCGCACGTCGAACGCGCCGCGGAACAGCGCCGGGAAAGCCAGCACGTTGTTGATCTGGTTGGGGAAGTCGCTGCGTCCGGTGGATATGACGCGCGCGCCGCCGGCCTTCGCCTCGTCCGGGAAGATCTCCGGGGTGGGGTTGGCGCAGGCGAACACGATGGCGTCCTTGTTCATGGTCTTGACCATCTCGGTGGTCACGGCGCCGGGAGCGGACACGCCGATGAACACGTCCGCGCCGACCAGCATGTCGGCCAGCGATCCGGCCTTCTTCTCGCGGTTGGTGACCTTGGCCATCTCGTCCTTGAAGGGGTTCATGCCCTCCTTGCGGCCCTCGTAGATTGCGCCCTTGCGGTCGCACATGGTGATGTCCTTCACGCCGTAGCTCAGCAGCAGCTTTGCGATGGCGGTCGCGGCGGCGCCTGCGCCGTTCATGACGACCTTGATCTCTTCCTTCGTCTTGCCGACGACCTTCAGCGCGTTGATCAGGCCGGCGAGCGTGATGATGGCGGTGCCGTGCTGGTCGTCGTGGAAGATCGGGATGTCGCACTTTTCCTTGAGCTTCTGCTCGATCTCAAAGCAGCGCGGCGCGGCGATGTCCTCAAGGTTGATGCCGCCGCAGCTTCCGGAGATCAGGTAGACCGTGTTGACGATCTCGTCCACGTCCTTGCTCTTGATGCAGATCGGGAAGGCGTCCACATCGCCGAAGGCCTTGAACAGCACGCACTTGCCCTCCATGACGGGCATGCCGGCCTCGGGGCCGATGTCGCCCAGGCCCAGCACGGCCGTGCCGTCGGTGACGACCAGACAGGTGTTCCAGCGGCGGGTCAGGTCATAGCTCTTGTCGATGTCCTTCTGGATCTCAAGGCAGGGCTGCGCGACGCCGGGGGTATAAGCCAGAGAGAGGTCTTCCTTCGTGGAAACGGGGCAGCGAGGCACGATCTCGATCTTACCGTGCCATTCACCGTGCTTTTTCAGGGATTCCTCTGCGTAGTTCATGGGGGACTCCTCCTTTTATATCGTTTGTTGCGTGTTGCGGGGCATGATTCCCCTCTACGGATATAGTATAGCGCAACGCGCGCGGAACGTCAAGGGAAATCCTTGCGCATGCGCCTGAGCGCGTCATGCTTTGCCAATGAAAAACAATTGCTTTCCCGAAGATTTATTGACAAAGCACGGCATTCTGTTATAATGGAAACAGATGTACGAATATCGGGAGGTAAGCATTCGTGGAATACGTCAGCACAAGATCCCGGCATGCGGTCGGCACGTCGGCGGAGGCGATACTCAAGGGCATTGCGCCGGACGGCGGGCTGTACATGCCTTCGGACTTCCAGTCCATGCATGTCGACGTCAAGAGGGTATTGCTGTATTCGGCCATCGAGCTCTCGTCTACGGTCATAGGCCGCGTGTTCCCTGATTTCTCCACAAAGGAGATGCGCGCGCTGGTCGAGCGGGCCTATCAGGACAAGTTCGACGCCGCGGACCTGACGCCTCTGGCGCACGTGGGCGACACGTTCGTGCTCGAGCTCTTCCACGGCCCCACAGCGGCCTTCAAGGACGTGGCGCTCTCCGTGCTGCCGCAGCTGATCGTGGCGTCGCGCGAGAAGCTTGCCGTCACGGACGATGTGGTGATACTGACGGCCACGTCCGGCGATACCGGCAAGGCGGCGCTGGAGGGCTTCCGCGACGTGCCGGGCACGCGCATCGCCGTGTTCTATCCCGACGGCGGCGTGTCCGACGTGCAGCGCATGCAGATGGTCACCCAGGAGGGCGGCAATGTGCTGGTCTGCGCGGTCAGGGGCAACTTCGACGACTGCCAGACGGGCGTGAAGCGCATATTCGCCTCCGACCAGGCCGAAGGCTGGGCGGCGGAGAAGGGCGTGCGCCTGTCCAGCGCGAACTCGATCAACTTAGGCCGGCTCGCGCCGCAGATCGCCTACTACTTCAAGGCCTATAACGACCTGGTGCTGACCGGTTCGGTCGCGCTGGGCGAAAAGGTCAACTTCGTGGTGCCCACGGGCAACTTCGGGGACATACTGGCCGGCGAGTTCGCGCGCCGCATGGGCCTTCCCGTCGATCGCTTCATATGCGCCTCCAACGCCAACAACGTGCTGACGGACTTCATACGCACGGGCGTTTACGACAGGCGGCGCGATTTCCTGAAGACCATATCGCCTTCGATGGACATATTGATCTCCAGCAACCTGGAGCGGTACCTGTACCTGTTGACGGAGGGGGATACCGACCAGGTGGCGGCGTGGATGAAGGCCCTGTCCGAAGAGGGCGTATATTCCATCGGCGAGGAGCGCTGCGCCGTGATGCAGGAGCACTTCTCCGGCTACTGCGCCGACGACGGTGCGGCGATGGAAGTGATCGGCCGCGTCTGGAACGAATACAACTACCTGATCGACCCGCACACCGCCGTGGCGTGGAGCGCGCTCGAGCAGTACCGCACCGAGACAGACGACAATACCCCCACTGTCGTGCTCTCGACGGCTTCGCCCTATAAGTTCTGCCGCGACGTGCTGACGGCCATAGCGGGAGAAGCGCCGGAAGACGGCTTCGAGGCCATGGACAAGCTGCACGCGCTCACCGGCGTCGACGTGCCGCGCGGCCTTGCGTCGCTTCGGGACAGGGAGGTCCGCTTTGCGGATTCCATAGCCGCGGACGACATGCGCGCCTATGTCGAGGACAGGCTGTAAACGTTAAATTTTCTCAAACGCCGCGCGCAAAGTGCAAAAGCGTTTGAAAGTTAATGCCGTTGCGCTATAATCAAACATCATCATTTATAAGGAGACTGAAGGATATGGACAATCTGTTCATTCGCGCACTGGCCGAAGGTGCGGAAGGCGCGGACGCCTCCATGCAGCAGGCCGGCGCCGGCAGCTTTATCTCGATGATCGTCATGATCGTGGCCATGGTCGCCATCATGTACTTCCTGATGATCCGCCCCCAGCGCAAGAAGGAAAAGGCGGTCAAGAACATGCTCGACGCGCTGAAGCCGGGCGACCAGATCTGCACGATCGGAGGCCTCTACGGCACGATCAAGGCCATCAAGGACGACAGGGTCTTCATCACCATGGGTTCCCTGCAGAACGTCATCGTGATCGCCAAGTGGGCGGTGCGCTCCGTCGAGGATGTGCCGCTTGAGAACGATGCCGAGCCGGAGATCTAACACCATTCCACAAAGAAGGACGCCCTTACCGCTTATGAAAGCGCAGGCGTCTTTTCTTATACAAGATCCGACAAGGAGGAGTAAACACCATGATCCAAAGCCTTATCGCGATACTCGATCTGGGCAGCACAGAAAACGCGGCCATCGCGCGCGCCGTGCGCGCACAGGGCGTCTACAGCGAGATATTCGCCCATGACACGGCGCCCGAGGCGCTCAAGGCGGTGCCCGGCCTTTGCGGCATCATCATAAACGGCGGCGAGAATCGCGTTGTGGACGGCGTTTCGATCGACGTGGACCCCGGCGTGTACAGGCTGGGCGTGCCGGTCATCAACGTGGACCACACGAGCCCCGATCATGCGGCGGACCTGCCCGCATGGCCCGAGGACCCGTCCGGCGTGATCGACAGCTTCCTGGACAAGTGCAGCGCTCAGCGCAATTGGAACATGGACAACTTCATCGCCGACCAGGTCGAGCTGCTTAAGCGGCAGATCGGCTCGCGCAAGGTGCTGCTGGCGCTGTCCGGCGGCGTGGACTCCTCCGTCGTGGCCGCGCTGATCATAAAGGCGGTGGGCGACCAGCTCACGTGCGTGCATGTGAACCACGGCCTGCTGCGCAAGGGCGAGCCCGAACAGGTCGTCAAGGTCTTCAGGGAACAGATGGGCGCGAACCTGGTCTATGTCGACGCCGTCGACCGCTTCCTTGACAAGCTGGCGGGCGTCAGCGATCCCGAACAGAAGCGCAAGATCATAGGCGCCGAGTTCATACGCGTGTTCGAGGAAGAGGCGCGCAAGCTGGACGGCATAGAGCTGCTGGGCCAGGGCACGATCTATCCCGACATCATCGAAAGCGGCACGAAAACTGCCAAGATGGTCAAGTCGCATCACAATGTGGGCGGGCTTCCGGAGGACCTCAAGTTCGAGCTGGTCGAGCCGCTCAAGATGCTGTTCAAGGACGAGGTGCGCGCCTGTGGAAAGGCGCTGGGCCTGCCGGACGACATGGTCTACCGCCAGCCCTTCCCGGGCCCCGGGCTGGGCGTGCGCTGCCTGGGCGCCATCACGCGCGAAAGGCTTGAGATCGTGCGCGAATCCGACGCGATACTGCGCGAGGAATTCAGGCTTGCGGGCCTTCAGGGCAAGGTCTGGCAGTACTTCACGGTCGTGCCGGACTTCACGTCCACGGGCGTGCGCAACCATGCCCGCAGCATGGAATATCCCGTGATCATACGCGCCGTCAACACGGTGGACGCCATGACGGCGACGGTCGAGCCTGTGCACTGGGATCTGCTCATGAAGATCACCGACCGCATCGTCAACGAGGTGCCCGGCTGCAACCGCGTGCTGTACGACATGTCGCCCAAGCCCTTTGCGACCATCGAGTGGGAATAAGGTACAATCCTTGAAAGTGCTTGAAAATACGGGCTTTTCGGGGTGTGCGACAGCCGGATGATACTGTTTTGATACTATTTTCCGGGTTTCCATTATTCTGAAGGATAATACAAAAGTTGTCCTCTGGAAAACGACAAGATGTTTTCCAGAGGACTTTTTGTATGCAGAAAAGGAGATG
>SVGK01000184.1 GCA_015056395.1 Clostridiales bacterium | reverse complement strand
CTCTCGCTTGTCCTTTGCCCTGCGCTCCCCATCTTCGTCCGCTTCCGTCTGTTCATCGATCACACGTGCCAACAGTTTTGCTCCCTCATCTTTTGACACCCTAATCATTCATGGCGTCCGCCCGGCCGAAGCGATGCCACAGACTCTTATACTTATCTCAATAAACAATGTAGTAATGATCCATCCATGCGCTGGAAGCGGCCGGTCTGGACTTCGTCGTCAACGGCGCGCGGGAACACATACTCGGCAGCCTGAGCCTGTCCTTCAGGAATGCCTCGGGCGAGGCACTGCTGCATAGGCTGGACCTGATGGGCATCGCTGTCGCAACGGGCTCCGCGTGCGATTCCAAAGACACGGTCCTCTCGCATGTGATACGCGCGATCTGCGTGCCGCCCGACTACGCGCACGGCACCATACGGATGACGTTGGGGCCCGACAACGACGAAACACAGACGGACGCGATCGCCGCAGCGATCACAAAGATACTCAAACACTGACGAAGCCCCCGAAACGCTCTCGTTTCGGGGGCAAATCTTTGGCCGGTTCAGGCTACAAATCTTTGGTCGGTTCAGACTATTTCCTGCTCCACATCCGCCTGACCGTGTATATGGCCAGCGCGATGGAGAACACGAGGCCCACGGCCGCGAACAGCGGCATGTCGTTCGGCATCTTGGGCTGTATGTCCGTCATGCACAGCAGGCACGAGCCGAAGAACAGCACGCAGGCGAACAGCGCAAGCATCAGGTACTTGACCGTGAAGAACGCCTTGTCCGCTACGTCCTCGAAGCCGGACAGGTCGAGATTCAGCTTCATGCGGCCCTTGACCATGTTGTTCAGCGCATCGCTGGCCAGCACGGGTATGCGCGCGGTCTTCTTGCCCGCCGCAAGCACGTCCTTGCCGGCGTTTATGAACGACTGGCCCAGGTCGAAGCTCTGCTTCGCCCTCTCCATCAGCTTCTCGGAGAGTATCTTGAACAGGTTGACCTCCGGGCACAGCTGCGCGATCACGCCCTCGATCGTGGCGATGGAGCGCACCAGCATCGTGTACTTGCCGGGCAGCGAGATGTAGTTGCTGCTCGCCAGCTCCGTGATCTCCTCCAGCAGCACGGCCATGTCCAGGTCATCCGCGCTGGTCACGGACATGTACTTGCTCAGGAAGCCCTCCAGATCCTCCATGAGCTTGTTGCGGCTCGTCCTGGGCGAAGCCGCGCCCATGGACATGATCGCGTTGGTGAGCGCCTCGATGTCCTGCTCCAGCAGCGACAGCACGAGCGACTGAAGCACGTTGATGTCCTGGTTGGAGAGCCGGCCGATCATGCCGAAGTCGATCCAGGTCGGCACGCCGTGTGCGACCATGATGTTGCCCTGGTGCGGGTCGCCGTGGAAGGATCCCACGTCCAGTATCTGGTGGACATAGTTTTCGAGTATGGCATAGCCGATCTTGTCCGGGTCATAGCCGTCCTCGATCAGCCTGTCCTTCTTGGATACGGAATAGCCGTCCACGAACGTCATCGTGAATATGCGCTCGGTCGTGAGCTCGTCGATCACGTCCGGGCAGGTGACCTTCGTCTCGTCCTCTATGCAGTGCTCCTTGAAGTAGCGGGTGTTCTCCGCCTCGACGCGGCAGTCCAGCTCCTCCTCGGTCACCTTCTCGAGCTCCTCGATCACGCTCATCAGGTCGACCATTTCCTCGTCGTCCTTGTCCTCGTTCATGATGGCGAGTATCTCGGCGAACTTCTTCAAAAGCACGAAGTCCTTGCGCATCATGTCGGCGATGAGCGGACGCTGCACCTTCGTGACGACCTTTCGGCCGTCCTTGAGCACGGCCAGGTGGGCCTGCCCTATGGAGGCGGAGCCCAGCGGCTTGTCGCGGAACTCCGAATAGATCTCGTCGATGGGCCTGCCCGTCTCCTGCTCGATCACGGCGCGCGCGATCTGCGGGTCGAGCTCCTTGACGTTCTGCCTGAGCTTCTCGAGCTCCTTGCAGTAGCTCTCCGGCAGCATGTCCACGCGGCTGGACATGATCTGGCCGATCTTGACATAGGTCGGGCCCAGGTCCTCCAGCGTCGTGCGCAGTTCCACCGGCGTAAAGCCGTTGGCATAGAAGTTGTGCTTCGCGAACACGGCCAGCATCTCTGCCGAGCGCCGCTTTTCGCGCTTCTTGAACGTCTCGATCTCCTCCGAGAGCAGATCCTTGAGCTTCGCGCTCATCTCGCTCGGCGCGCGCTTCAGCTGGTCGCGCTGCCGCATGAGCTGCTCGATCTCCTGCGCGATGCGCAGCTTTTTCTTCTCCATCTGGTCCAGCTGCTCGGCCGTTTCGGGCTGTTCCGGCGCTTCCGGCTGCTCCGGCACTTCGGGCTGTTCCGGCGCTTCCGGCTGCTCCGGCACTTCGGGCTGCTCGGACGCTTCGGGCTGCTCCGGCAGTTCGGGCTGTTCCGGCAGTTCGGGCTGTTCCGGCGCTTCAGGCTGCTCGGACAGTTCGGGCTGTTCCGGCAGTTCAGGCTGTGCATCCGGCTCCTGCACGGGCAGGTCGGCCGCGGCCTTCGTCTCCTCCGCTTCCGTCATCGGGGTGTCGACGTTCTTCAGTTCCTCTGCCATCGTCATGCCCTCCTTATCTGCTCGCTGTTGATCGGCCAGATGAAGATCAGGCGCATGATGCCCACCAGCGAGGAGAACAGCAGCATGCCGCCTATGACATCCAGCAGGGAACCGGGGTCGTTCCACCACGGGTTCACCAGCACGATCAGCCCGAAGAGTATCGTGAGCGCCGAGAATACGAGCATGAGCCACCAGGCGTTGCGCCCGGAACGCCGCACATACGTCAGCGTGTAAATGATCTCGGAAATGCCGCTGACTATCTGCGCAAGGCCGAACACGAGACCTACCATGCGCACGACGTTATCGTCGAATATCAGCACGGCCGCACCGAACAGCCCCAGTATCAGCGCCAGAGTGAAATAGAAGTAGTTGATGAGCACCCTCTTGCTGGTGATGAATTCCAGCACCATCACGATGGCCACGATCAGCATGGTATAGCCAATGGTCGCCACCAGCGACGGTATGAAGGGATCAGGGCAGATGATCATCGCGATGCCCAGCACGGCCGTGACGATCGAGGTCATGATCGAAGATCTCTTCAATTTGTCCAATTCCTGAAAGAGCATGGTCCGTTATCCTCCAATCAGTGCGGAAGTGCGCGTCGTATGGTCACGCGGTCCGGCAGGCAAAGGCCGGATGCGCCGAAGGCAGGTCCCTTCCTCAGGCCTGCTCCGCTTCGTCAGCGACGCCGAAACGCTTCTCGTACTCCTCGGACGCCTCGACGGCCTCGAGTATCGAAAGCTCCGCGTCCGCGATCAGCAGCACGGCCGCCTGGTAGCAGTCCGCGGCATAGTACAGCTTGTCGTCGATATAGGCCCCGAGCATCTTCCTGTCGTGCGCGTCCCTCTTGTCCTGCACCTTCGCCTTGACGGTCATGCGCGCCTTCAGCATCGCGCTGGCGAGCTTGCCGCGGTTCTCCTCGTCGACGATGCGGACCTGCTCCTGCAGCGCCGCGACATCGCCCTTGATCGTGCTGATCTTGTCCTTGATGACCTCGTCGCGCAGTTCGCGGCTCGCCTTTGCGTCCTCGGACGCCGCAGCGGCCTTACGGCTCAGATCGGCAAGATCTTCGCTGAGCTTTGCAAGCCTCTCATCCCATTTCTTTGCCATGGTAAGTGTTCTCCTCTCTGTCTTTTCTCATGTGTCGCGTCAGGTCGGGGCGCGATGTCCCTCCGACAAAAGTATCGCAGTCGTTTACCGATCTGCGCATGATTACCGCAAAGGGGCGGAGAACGATGATGTCCTCCGCCCATCCGGATCTGACGGGTCGGATGCCCTTCCGTCAGCCGGCGACCTTCAGCGAATTCTGCAGGTCGCTGTTCTGGTTCTCGGTGTCGCCCAGGGCCGCGTACACCTGCGCGCGCTGATAATAGGTCTGCGCAAGCTCATAGCCGTGGTCGATGCACACGGTGTAGTCCGTGATCGCCGCCTCGAGGTTGCCCAGGGCCGCGTTGCACACCGCGCGATAGTAGTAGGCGCCATCGTTCACGACGCGCTCCGGATCGGGCTCGGCGCCCTCGCCGTCGCCGATCAGCTCGGTCAGCGTCGCCACGGCCTCTTCATACTTATCCTGCTGCATCTGGCTGATGCCCAGGTTGAAGCGCGCGTCGTCCACATAGGGCTCGCTCTCGATGGACCTTTCGAAGTCCGCCGCAGCGTCCTCCCACGCCTCGCTCAGCAGCTGGCAGATGCCGCGGTTGTAGTACAGGCCCTCGAACGTGCCGCCCTTGGTCTCGCAGCTGTTGAACGCCTCGATCGCGCCGGCATAGTCGCCCTGGTTCATCTTGCAGATGCCGATGTTGTACATCGCGCCCGCGCCGTAGGTCTCGTCCTCGGCATAGGCCTCGAACGCCGCGATGGCCTCGTCCAGCTGGCCCGCCTGCATCTTGTAGAGGCCGGACTGGAAGCCCGCCTCGGCGACTTCCTCGCCCGCGCCGGCGACGAACTTGTCATAGGCCTCCTGCGCCGCCTCGATGTTGCCGTTGGCCTCCTGCAGCTGCGCCACGGTCTCGTACAGGGAGGTGTCCTCGCTCAGCTCGATGTACTTTTCAAGGCTGGCGATCGCCTGGTCGATGTCGCCCAGCGTGGAGTAGACCTGCGTGCGCACCAGATAGGCGTCCGCCAGGTCGGGCTGCACACGCAGCGCCGCGTCCAGGTTCAGAAGAGCCAGGTCGTTCTTCTCCTCGATCACGTCGATGCAGGCGCGCTTGAGCAGAAGGTCCGCGTACATGGTCGGGTTGTTCACCGGATCGCAGTAGGCAAAGCAGATGCTCAGATATTCCTTCGCGGTCTCATAGTCCTCCGCGTTGATGGCGTTCAGCGCCAGCGTATAGCTCGCGTCGAGCTTCTGCGTGTCGTCTATGGTGCCAGACTGCACGGGCTGCTCCTCGGCGGCCTCTTCGGCCTCGGGAGTTTCCTCGGCCGGGGCAGCCTCTTCGGTCTGCGCGGCTTCCTCCGTCGCGGCGGCCTCCTCGGTCTGGACGGCCTCCTCGGTCTGGGCGGTCTCCTCCGTCTGCGCGGCTTCTTCCGCGATCACGGGCGTCGCCGTGAGCAGGAGACCGGCCGCAAGGCTCGCTGCGATGATCTTCCTGATATCCATGTCACATTCCTCCTTGATCGATCGGCATAAGTCGAATATGTCGGACTGTCGCTCTTCCACAATGCACGATATCCACGCGGAAATACTGCCGCAGATCTATATGAATGAACAGTCGCAGTCCAATCGTTTCATTATATGATACTTTAGCCGCCTTGTCAAGTATACGCACAAAAATAACAGAAGGGGCGCGGAAGACCGCTCCCCTTCTGATGTATTCCGGGTATTACTTGTTGAACTTGATCGCAGCCTGCGCAGCCGCCAGACGCGCGATCGGCACGCGGAACGGCGAGCAGGAGACGTAGTTCAGGCCGATCTTGTGGCAGAACTCGATGGAGGACGGGTCGCCGCCGTGTTCGCCGCAGATGCCCAGCTTGATGTCGGGGCGGGTCGCACGGCCCTTTT